>CAJXJU010000027.1 GCA_913055195.1 uncultured Desulfohalobiaceae bacterium
ATTTCGATATTCGGATTTCGAATTTCTCAACTTTCGGAACTCCGAAAGTTGAGTCATTCAACATTAAAAAAATTACAAATGCGGCAAGGCATTTTTAGCAAAGATACTTAAATCTTTGTTGGCAGATAGACCTTCCACCAGATGCTCATTGGCATGATTTCTAATAAAAGTGGCAGCCATGTGCACTGCATTTGTTATGGCCTTGCTGCTGGAAGAACCATGACAAACAATGGCAATGCCTTTAAGTCCCAGAAGCGGGGCGCCCCCATATTCAGCGTAGTCAATTCGGCGGCCAAAGCGTCTCAATGCCCTGATTCCCAGAAGGAAACCAACACGGGCCAAAAGACTTTTTTTTACCTCGGCCTTTAACAATTTGGTCAAAGATGTGGCCAGACCTTCCATAAGCTTCAGGGCAACATTGCCCACAAAACCGTCGCAAACAATAATATCTGCCTTACCCGTAAATACATCCCGGCCTTCTATATTGCCTGTAAAATTCAGGGAAGACATCCTGAACAATTCAACCGCTTCCTTGACCAGCTTATTGCCTTTGCCTTCTTCCTCACCAATTGTTAAGATTCCAACCCGCGGTTCCTTTATGTGTAACACATCTCGAGCCAGGACATCTGCCATCAGGCCGAATTGTACCAGATGGTAAGGCTTGCAATCCACATTGGCGCCAACATCAATCAAAATAGTCGGCCCTTTTTCAGAAGGTAAGATCGAGGCCAGGGCAGGACGCTCAATGCCTTTAATCCGGCCCAGAATAAACATGCCACAGGCCAGAGTGGCACCGGAGTTGCCAGCACTGACTACTCCCTGTGCTCTGCCTTCACGCACTAATCTGAAAGCTACCCCTATAGAGGTATCTTTCTTTTTGCGCAAAACCTCAGATGGCTTTTCTGACATGCCAGCGACTTCCGGGGCATGGACAATTTCAATATCCAACCCGCTGGTCTTATGTTGTTTTAGCTCCTGAGAAAGGATCTTTTCGTCGCCGACCAGAATCAGAGAAAGCCCTTTAGACCTGGCTGCCGTTAAAGCGCCGGGAATGACTATCTGGGGACCGTGATCCCCGCCCATCGCATCAATAGCAATACAGGGAATTTCTTTAGGCATCCTCACGTCTTAAATATTGTCTCCCTTTATAATTGCCACACCCCGGACAAATGCGATGGGGCAGAGTAGCTTCACCACACTCGCAGTAGATAAAATTGGGAGCAGAAATATGGTCATGAGACCTGCGCATACGTTTTTTGGATCTGGATGTTTTCTTCTTTGGTACAGCCATAGTTTCACCTCTTTAGCCTTTCTCAATTTTTAATTGTTTTAACACAGCCAGCCCTGGGTGGCCAGCATCTTGCTCGCAGCTGCAAAATTTTTCATTCAGATTTTGACCACAGTGTGGACAAAGTCCCTTGCAATTTTCTGAACAAAGATATTTATCGGGCAAGGCCAGAACAAATTGTTCCCAAAACAAATGCTGTAGGTCAAGCTCCCAGCGTCCCTCTACAAAGCGGAGCAGGGGCCTTTGAAGACACTCGGGTTCAACAGATTCAAACTCCTCAAACAGCCTGAAAGAGTTGTCAATAACCACCCTGGCCTGCTCCAGGCAGCGGTCACATGGCAGAAAAACAGCTCCCGTTATTTTACCCTGGATATAAAACCCTTTTTTTTGGGGAATAATATTGACCCAAACAGTTAAACTTTCATCCATGGTGCAGGGCAACTTGTTTTTCTCCCACAAGAACTCCCACGCCTGGTCATCTTGAAAAGAAAATTCCCGGCCTTCTGCCGGGATGTCGGACAAAGAGAGCCATCTTTTTTGCATAACCACCTCAGAAACAAAGATGTCTATATTGGGAATAATTTCCTTGTCAAGGATTTTGCACTTGCTATTTTTTTGCAAGCAAGTTAGGAATGCAAATTCTTTGGCACTGAGAAGTTCTTAAGTTCGCGAGATACACACAGAAATTGATGCGTCTCGCGAAATAATTTTGCAAGTTAATTCAAAGTGTTACATAATGTGTGAGGAGGTTCGATTATGGGAAAAGAGTGTGCCATTTGCGGAAAAAAACCTCAGGTTGGGAATAATGTCAGCCATGCCAATAATAAAACCAAGAGAAGGTTTATGCCCAATCTGCAAAAAGTCAGGGCACAATTGCCGAGCGGTCAGGTAAAAAAAATTACCGTATGCACCAGGTGCATTCGCTCTGGCGCCGTTGTCAAGCCAATGGCAAAGTCTTAAGTAAGGAAGATAGGAAGATGGGAAGATAGGAAGTTGGGAAAATGGGTAAATCCGTGGCTACTAAAAATTCTTTCCTATCCTCTCAACTTCTTATCTTCTCACTCCATCCTTGCCATTCCCCTTTTCACGCGTGTATTGACTTTCAAACTCAAGACATATTTCTTCCTTCCACTTATCAAGCTCATCTCGATAAAAGGAAATGGGCATTTCCATTTTGCACGACCTGCAAACCACCCTGGCCGTTGCTCATCTACCCACAATATCAACCTTCGCACCACAAAATTTACACCTCAACTTGTAACCCTCTCAACAACTATATGATTTAACTGCAAAAACTCAAATTTGACCTTTTTAACAAAAATGTCAGCCTGTAACATACTATAATAATTCAACATTCAGCATTCAACATTACCTGCAAATCTTCTCTCTAAGCAAGGCCCTGGCTATATCCAGATCATATAATTTTAAGGGATTTTCGCCTTTGCCTTTATACATTTTGGCTGCGCGGCGTATAATGTCCATATCTAACCAACCATGTCTCTCCCATATTTCTGGATGATCCTGATTCCAGAGCCTGAACTCAATCATCCCATCGTTTTCGCGTACATACATCCGTTCTTTTTTATTTGCTGGATTCGGATAATAATAAAGCCCTTTGTGATCACGCATAGTAACCTCCTGTTTACAAAAAATCCTTCGCCCATCTAAGCAGGTTTATACAAAGAAGACATGCCCCTTCCAGCCTGGACACCCTCCATCCTGTACGCATAAACACTAAAACCAGAAAAACCATAGCAACCAGAGAATACAGGCTGGGCAGCGCGGAAGCTGAAACTGAAAGTGGTTTAAGTACGCAGGTTACACCCAGCACACCTGCAAAATTAAAAATATCACTACCAATAAGATTGCCTAAAAGCATATCGCTTTTTCCTTTTAAGGGGGTGCATCCGCCAGTAGCGGGAAACCACCAATTTCAACCAAACTTCAGGGACAGGCGCAAGCGCCTGTCCCCGCCACGCAAGCACATTTGCGATAAGTCAATCCTGACAGCAGACGATTATCCCGCTACCAGCGGATGCATCCGAGGAATATGGTAGGAAGAGGAAGTTGAGAAGTTAAGAAGATGAGAAGATGGGATGATTCAGTTGGATTCAGATGATATTTTTGTCGAGATTGGCGGGCAAAAAATACATTTGCCCGGGCATTATGGCCTGAGAAGGATTCGTGAAGAGTTAGAACATTTAAAACAAAAAAAGGATATTTTGCCAGTTTTAGTTGGTTCTGGCTCCAGGTCTGTTTTAAGACTGGTTTCTGAAAACTGGCAGGGACCGGTTGCTGTTGTTGATAAAGAAGATGAGATTTTGCAGCAAACCAGGGCCTATGATGAAGTCAAAGAGAAAACAAATTTTTTATGGATCAAAGAGCCTGATCTTAAGCTGGTCTTGAAGAAGTTGACCGACTGGCAAAATGAGCATGGCAACCTTCCTTTTTATCCCCTTATAATTCCTGCTTACTTACGTATTGATCCTGCTTATTATAAAGAGCTGACCAATTTTTTAAAAGCAAGTCTTAAATTTAATTTCTGGCAAAGGGCAAGATACAGGAAATTTGTCCATGCTCTGCCCAGGGTTTTATTGATTACGAGCAAGTATTTTTTAATGGGAGAAGTCATTGCTGCCTGTAAACGGCTCGGTATTCAACATCATTTTTTACAACTGGAAGATCAGGAGATTGGTTGCGAGAAGTTTGTCAGGGATTTTTTGCACGCAGTAGTTGAGTTTAAGCCAGATTTTGTTTTTACCATCAATCACTTAGGTGTTGATCGCGAAGGCGTGCTTACCTCACTTCTGGAGAAACTGGAACTGCCCCTTGCTTCCTGGTTTGTAGATAATCCCAATCTGATATTGTATTTGTATAATAAATTGAGCAGCCCCTGGACAACTATTTTTACCTGGGATGCCGATAATATCGACGAGTTAAAAAATAGGGGTTTTGAGAACGTTTATTATTTGCCACTGGCGTGTGATATTTATCGTTTCAGGCCAGATGTGCCCGGATTATATAACTTTGAACCGCATGATATTGCATTTGTTGGCAATTCTATGGTTTATAAGGTCAGGGCCAGGTTAAAAAAGATTGCGCATTATAAAAAACTGGTTGCGGGTTATCACGATGTTGCAAAAGCATTTGCAACCAGTAATGAGCGTTCTGTCAATATCCTGTTAAAACGAAAGTTTCCTGAGCAATATCAGCAGTGGCAGAAGCTGCCAGATATTGAGACAAAGCTGGACTATGAAACAATGATAACCTGGGAAGCAACACGCATTTATCGTAAAACCTGCGTGGAGGAAATTCTGCCTTTTGCTCCCCTGATAGCAGGAGATAAAGGTTGGCTGGAAACATTCAGGCCAGGTAACTGGAAATGGCAGCCAGAGCTTAGTTATTATAAAGAATTGCCTGGATTTTACCCCTGCTTTAAGATCAATTTTAACTGCACCAGCGCACAGATGAAAGGAGCGGTAAATCAGCGGGTTTTTGATGTTCCTGCAACCGGTTCATTTTTACTCACTGACTATCGTTATCAAATTGAAAATCTCTTTGAGCCTGGAAAAGAAGTGATTTTTTATAGAAATGTGGCTGAAATTGGTGACCTGGTGAAATTTTACCTTAAAAATGATGCTGCCAGGAGCCAGGTTAGCAGAGCTGCTCATGAGAGGATAATAAAAGATCATACCTATGAGAAGCGAATAAGTTTTCTTTGTGAGAAGATGAAAAGGATTTATAGGGGTAAGGGATAAGGGGTAAGGGATAAGGGATAAGGGATAAGGGGTGAAATGAAACCAATTTTAGTATTACAAATGCAACGCATGGGGGATTTGATTTTGTCTTTCCCCCTTTTTTTATGGCTTTTTAGAACCTATCCAGGTGTGCCAGTCTGGACAGTGGCGGAAAAGGTTTTTTTTCGGGATTTAATGCCTGTTTCGCCAGAGGTCGTGTATATTCCCTGGGATAATTATGATTTTATTTTAAAGAAAAAATTTTTTCTGGTTATTAACTTAAGTCACAGGCGAGAGGCTGCCTGGCTGACTGGAAAGGTTGATGCTGAGAAAAAGATTGGGCCTTATCTGGATGAAAATGGTTGCAGATACATAGCAGGCAAATGGCAGTTATACAGGGCAAGCCTGGTTCATAATAATAGACATAATCGCTTTCATTGGGCTGATTTAAATGCTTTAGATGTGGTGCCGTATGAAGTAATCCAGAAAACTATCTGGCCCGGTCCAAGAGGATTGCCGCGAACAGAAAAAAAAGTGGGCTTATTTTTGGGTGCCAGCGAGAAGAGTAAACGTCCATCAAGCAGGTTCTGGGCAATGTTGGCACGTCAATTGATAAAAGAGGGTTTTAGACCAGTACTTTTAGGAGGAACGCTGGAAAAAGACCTGGCAGAGCGGGTTAAATCCGTTCTCGGTATTAATTTGCTGGATTTAACCGGGAAATTAACTTTGTCACAACTGGCAAAAATTGGCCAGACTTTGCAACTATTTGTGACTCCTGATACAGGCCCTATGCATCTGGCTGCGTGGACAGGTTTAAGGGTATTAAACCTGTCCATGGGGCCAGTGAATCCTTGGGAGACAGGCCCATATCAACCCGGTCATATTGTAACCAGTGCGCGAATAAGTTGTTCTTTTTGCTGGCAATGTAAATTTAATGTTGCATTGTGTAAAAGCAAATTTCATCCTCGTAAGATTAATGGTTTAGTTATACAGCTAATTCGTGGAAATGATATTGAAGAAATAAACGGACTGAGATTGTATGTTAGTGGTAGGAAGGAAGGTTTGTATCACCTTGCTCCGTACCCCTTGCTCCGTACCTCTTACTTTGACTCCGTTTCCCATCTCTTAAACGATTTGTGGTATTATTTTTGGGGATATTATTTTGGGCTATGGAATGAGGAGAAAGTAATAGATATTGCAAAAAAGCTACAAAATGAGTATGATTTGATCCATCAAAGATTTGTAAGATATGTTTCACTGCTTTTGCATAAAATAAACAGGTTAATTAAGAGCAATCAGGTTGTTTCTGTAGATTTTTGGGGTTGTTTTCCTCCTATGTTACGGCCAATTACCAGCTATTTGCAGGTTTTCTGGCAAAATTGTGATTTTTCAGCACAATCATTTAAAGATTCTTTGCAATTATTGGAAAAGGTGTATGCAGTTGCCTGCAAAAAGTAAATTTTTCCGGGCAACTCTTATTTTGCTACTGAAAATACTGTAGCTATGATGTTGGCGAAAGTCGGATTAAATAAGAGAAAACCTGCAATCATGGTGTAGAGGATGATTTTTAGCATCAGAAACATTTTGTCGAACTTTTCCTCAAATTTGTCTTCTAGCTGTTTAATTTCAGTTTCCAGCCGTTTGACTTCAGACTTAATGAGGTCTTCCAGCCGTTTGACTTCAGACTCAATGAGGTCTTCCAGCCGTTTGACTTCAGACTTAATGAGGTCTTCCAGCCGTTTAATTTCAACCTGAAAAGTTTCCTTTGTTACCAGCTCTTTTAAAACTTCCTCTTTTATTTCTGTTTTCAGTAAGATTTTTTGTTCCTTATTTTTTTTGTGCAACTGGTTTATGCTATGCTCAAGGGCATTGATCAGAACAGGGGCTTTGTCTTTGCCAAAAATCTTTTCTATATCGGCCTGAATCTGGCGTGGCATTACATAATCATTGTAAGCGATGTTTTCCATTTTGTCTCCAGGATTACTTTTTAAGGATATTCCAGTCTGGATTGCTGTTCAAAAAATCAATCGAACAGTGAATCAATGTCGTCCTGTGAAATTCCGCCGCCAGTTGACGCGGTCGCTGTATCTTCCTGGCCAGGTTTTGTGTCGCCCTGTTGCTGGGCCTGTTCCAGCAGGGCGTCAATGTCAACTTTTTGTTGCTCAATTTTTTTGATGCGGATGAACTCAGTCTGTTCCATACTCATTTCAATGTAAAAGCGATGTCCCTGTTCAGTACGGAAAGACAAACGGCGACAACGAGGTCTGTCAACCAGTGTTGATGCAATGGACATGGTGATTTCTGATGAGATGGTGATGGCCTTGGGCTGACTATTGGAAGCAGTCAGGCCGTATCTGGCTTCTATTTTTCTGCGTGCATTGCCTATAATCTGGTTCACCATCTCGCCTATAAAATTTACCACCTCTTCTGAGGTGTATTCTTTTTCAATTTCTTCTGGCATGCCCATAAATGTCATGGCCCGGTGATATAGTTCAGATGCTGTATCACCTGCGAAATTCATGATAATCAGCCCTGAATAATCTCCCGCAAATTGCACAAAACAGCCCAGATCAGGCTTCAGGCTAATGGATGGCACTCTTTGAATAGTTGGTGCGTACTTGATGGTAGTGCCTGTTGAAGCTTCAAAAATTTCCTTAACAGCCTTGCAAAAAAGTTCAGAAATAATGTCAATGGTTGTCTTGCGTCTGGCCATGGTAACATCCTTATGTTAAAAATTAGTGAGAGATATTTTTCAATTCATCAGGATTAAAAGAAAATTCTACATAAAAAGGGTTATGTTTGTTATCCCGAAAAGTCAATTTCCAGCATTGGTACCTGTGAAGCAGGCTGGTCTTGAGATAGAGCCTGATTTCAGAAGTTACAACAAAAGCCTTTGGCTGTGAGTTTTGTGCAACCTTGTGAAAATGTTGTTCAACTTTGCGCCGGAGCTGCCCTGCTATCTGATTAACAATTTCAGAAATAAAATTGATTACTTCTTCAGAGGCATAATGTTTATGATAATTATCACTCTCAGCCTGAAAAATACTGGTTGCTCTGGTGTAGAGATATTCGGCAGCCTCTTTTGTGAAGTTGATTACAATTAAAATTGTATAATGTCCATAGATAAGGAGGAAAGAGCTGATTTCAGGTTTTAATCGTATATCTTTTACTTTTTGAACAGTGGGGGACCAGGATATTTGACCGTCCAGATAAACATTGAGCACATCTGCGACAGCTTCTGTTAGAAGACGAATAAGCTCGGTGGTGATTCTGGGCAGTTTCATGGATAATGAAATAGGTAAAATTGTTGAATGAAGTTACTTCTAGCAATTTTTTAGGGGAGAAATCAAGAGGTTGCATAAAAATTTAAAACTGGTTTTCTCTAGAAAATTTTGGCTATACGCTTGAGATGCTCCGCCAGTAGCGGGACTTCACCAAAGAACCTTCCTGATTTTCTGCTGTAGTTTTAACACCTTCAATCAGGCCTTCTATTTGTTCTTTGCTTTGAAGCAGGATGTTTTGCAATTCCTGACCTATTTCTCTGGTTTCTTCAGCCTGATTTTTTTGGGTTGTTATGGCATTGTTGATTTGATTAAAGCCACCCAGAAGCTCCTGTGACGCACCACTGGCCTGTTCTGCACCGCTGGCAATCTGATCCATGGCCTTGGCAAGCTGTTCAATGGCTGACATTGCTTCACTTACGCCACTGGCCAGTTCTGCACTGGCTGCGGCTATCCTTTCGGCTGCCTGTTGCTGTTTGGCCAATGTACGGGCGCGTTTTCTCTTTTCTTCTGCTTCCTTGCGGGATGGAGCAGCAGTTGCTGCTGTTTTTTTCAGCGATGCAGTGTTTTTTTTCAGTGGCATATTAACCTCCTTGGTTGAAAATTATTAAGGGTAATCTGGATTGAAAAAATAAAAAACCGCCTTTCTCCGCGTAAGGAGTCAGGCGGTTTTAACCAATGTCTGGACTGAATAATCAGGTCTGCGGCTAAAAATACAGGATAGGAAGAGAGAAAAAGTAAGTAAGTAAGTAAGTAAGTGCAAGAAAAATACCTTTTTCATAATATCTGATATCTGTTTATGAGTGCTTTTGATGCAAGACAGTTAGTGCACTGAAATTTTAAATGTTTTACTCAACTTTCGGAGTTGCGAAAGTTGAGAAATTCGAAATTCGAAACCCGAAATCC
>CAJXJU010000028.1 GCA_913055195.1 uncultured Desulfohalobiaceae bacterium
TGCAAAAAGTCGAAACTCGCAATTTACAGCTAGCGGGGACAGGCGAACGACTAATAATTTCAAATGGTTACAACCGTCACAACGCCCGTTCACCTGTCCCCGCACGGAAAAATTTACTTTTTGCAGGCGACTCCAACATATCTCCAATTGGAGTAATGAACGAGTTAAAAAATTCACGAATTTAAGCTTTAAAAGCAGGAGAAGTACAGTGGATATATCCAGAAAAATAGCAGAAATGAAAAAAGACCCTCTTTTTGCACAAAATGTGGGCATGATCCTGATCCACAACGGTGTTGTTCGGGCCTGGTCCAGAAAAGACAAAAGTCAGGTTCAAACTATAGAAGTTATGGCTGACTTTAAAAAAATTGAGCAAATAAGAAAAGAATATGAACAAAAACCAGGTATCTATAAAATTATCATTGAGGCCAGGGAAGGCACTTTCAAACCAGGAGACGACCTTTTATTTATAATTGTGGCCGGTGATATTCGGGAAAATGTCAAGCCAGTTCTGGCGGAAGTCTTAGATAAGGTAAAAAAAGAGGCTATTTCTAAAAAAGAGATTATCAATCCCCACCCCACAACTCCTTAATCCTCTGGGCTTCCTCGCTTTTACCCCTTTTCAGACAGCCAGAGACATAGATGCTGACCTTTTTTTCTAAAACCCTTTCCAGGGCATTATTTTTATTTTTATCCAGGGATGCGCTACGTAATTTCAAAAGTGAATAAATGCGATAGAGATCCTGTCCTATTATTTTTCCGGACAGTTGATCCGGGTGGCCGCCCCTTCTGATTACCAGAGGATATGGGACAAGGGCTATGGGAAATCTAAGAAGTGTTCTAAGCCAGAGATCATAATCTTCACACGCCAGCAGGTTTTCATCAAAAAAACCAACCTTCTCCATAAGCTTTCTGGAAAAAAGAACACATGAAGGGCTAACCAGACACAAATGCAGAGATTTTTCAAAAAACCACCCCCCGGGCTGAGTATGCCTGGCCATGGGATTGACTCGCCTGCCCCGTCTAATCCAGATTTCCTGAGTCTGTGAAATGTGAAAACCTCCTTCAAGCATAAACTTAAGCTGTAGCGAAAGCTTTTCCGGCAACCAATAGTCGTCAGAATCAAGCAAAGCCAGAAAATCACCCCTGGCCCTTTTAAGACCAAAGTTCCGCGCAGACGATACACCTTTATTTTCTTGATAAAAATAATGGAACCTTTTATCTTTAATTTTTTCTAACAATCTCCTGGTCTGATCGTTTGATCCGTCATCCACCACGATCAGCTCCAGATTTTGCCAGGTCTGATTAAGCACGGAATTTACAGCCTGCTCTATAAACTGAGCACGGTTAAAAGTAGGAATAATAACAGAAACCAACATATTTCATAATGTAGGGGCACGGCGCTGCCGTGCCCCTGAATTGCGTATTAAAAAACGATCATAAATTTTATAAAATCCGATGAAAATCATTCAGGTTATTAATGTCCGCTGGTTTAATGCCACTGCCTGGTATGGGCTTTTCCTGGGCAAATTGCTTCAAGAGGCTGGTCATGATGTTCTGATTCTGGCCTTAAAAAACACAGAACCCTATTTCAAAAGCCTTGAATGGGGGCTGGACACACGCTGTTTTGATCTAAACACCAGAAATCCGATCAAATTTTGCAATTTATATTTTGATTTAAAAAAATTAATTTTTCAATTTAAACCGGATATTGTCAATTGCCATCGGGGAGAAGCATTTGTCCTCTGGGCCTTGTTACAAAAAAGGCTTAAAAACTTTTGTCTGATCCGAACAAGAGGCGATCAAAGGCTACCAAAAAGAAATTTTATCAATATCCTGCTTCACAAACACTATTGCCAGGCAATAATTACCACAAATTCCTTCATGTATAAACATTTCAAAGACAAGTTTAAAATCCCGACAGACAAACTTTACCTCATACCTGGCGGGGTTGATACCAAAAAATTCTTTTTTCAAAAATCTGCTCGGAAAAAAATACGTCAGAGTTTAAATTTTAGCAACAAAGACTTTGTCGTAGGCCTGTTAGGCCGCTTTGATAAGGTCAAGGGACAAAAAGAGCTGATTCAGGCAGTCGCGCTGCTTTATCATAAAAAGAAAATTAAAAACATAAGGCTGCTCTTGATTGGATTTTCATCTGCACTGCCTGAAAAACAAATCAAAAAATGGCTTACAAAATATAAAATTGAAAACATAACCCGGATTACTGGCAGGGTCAAAAACGTCCGTGACTATATTTCGTCTCTGGACTTAGGAGTCATTTCTTCATTATGGTCAGAAGCAATCGCCAGGGCAGCCCTGGAAATCATGGCCTGCCATATTCCTTTGATCAGCACATCTGTCGGGGTTATGCCGGATCTTCTGCCAGAGGAGGCCATGGTCCCTGCTGGAAATACAGAAGAATTGGCCAGATTAATTTATAAAGCCATTAATAACTCTAACTTTTATGCTCACTTAAAAGAAACTGCCATAAAAACTATTTCCAACCTTACCAGAGAGGATTTTTTGCAGGCTACGCTTGATGTTTATGTGAAAGGGGTAAATAAGGGGTAAGGATTAAGGGCTAAGGGGTAAAAAATCATGAAACCCAAAATTGCTCTTCTTTTACCCAAACTAAGCCTTTACGGAGGAGCAGAACGCTTTGCTTATAATCTAGCTTGCGCTCTCACACCTGACTTTGACGTCCATTTCATCTGTGCTAAAAAAGAAGCACCTGTGCCGGAAGGAGTAAGGGTCACCTGCCTCGGAAGACCTCCTCTAGGTAAGGCCATGAAAATTTTATGGTATGCAGTGCGAACTGAGCTTTTCTTACGAGGCCACAATTTTGACCTTACAGTAGGTCTGGGGAACACTTTTAGACAGGATGTATTACGCTTAAGTGGTGGCCCTATAAAAATCTTCTGGGAACTTAGCAAAAAAGCCTATGCCGAAGGACTGTCCAGAAATTTCAAGATGATACGGCGTCGCATCTCTCCAGGCAACAGATTGACGCAGGCTATAGAAAAGATCCAGTTGCAAAATAGTCACCACTTAATTGCTGTCTCACACCTGGTACGAGACTGGACCATCAAAGCGTATCCTTTTTTAAACAAAAGAGATTTTCAAATCATCTATAATCAGCCTGATTTATCAAAATTCTCCCCGGCCAAAAAACAATTAAAACAAAAGCTTCGTAAGCAATCTGGATTGCCAGAGGATAAAACCATTGTTTCCACAGCAGGAACCAACTTTATGCTCAAAGGCGTGGCCCAGTTAATTTCTGCCCTTAAACTACTACCAGAGAACTTCATCCTCATTGTAGCTGGCAAAAGAAATCCAGCCTATTTTTTACGCCTGGCCAGAAAGCTGAATGTGGCTGATCGGGTACGTTTTATGGGAGAGGTAAAAGACATGGTCTCGTTTTACCGGGCAAGTGATATCTTTGTTCTGCCCACTTTTTATGATGCCTGCTCCAACGCAGTTTTAGAGGCCATGGCAACAGGAATTCCTGTTGTCTCCACACAAAACAACGGAAGTAGTTATTTTTTACCCCAAAATATGGTGATTAAAGATCCAACCAATACTAAAGAACTGGCTGAAAAAATTCTTTTGGCCTGCGACAGCAAGACAGTCGCCAGGCAAAAAACACCAGGCTTAATCTGGCCTGAAAAAAACAGTGGCAGCGAAAGCGTGCGCGCAGGCCTTACAGAATATAAAAAGACATTTTTAAAATTACTTGCCTGAATATGAAAAGGAAAATCCACTTAAATCCTTTGCGGACCTACCGGGAACTTTATGCTCAGGATAAAAAAGAACTTGGATATCAGGTTGTTGTAGAGGAAAGCGATTTATGGATTACGAGCCAGGTTGATTTAAAAGATAAAATCCTGGACGAATTGCACAGATTAAGGGCACAGATAAAGGCTTACATTGAGCTTCATCCAGCGTTCTTAACCAGTCTTAAGCCCGTATCTGTTCCAAAAAGCGCTCCAGGCATTATCCGAAAAATGGCACTTGCTGGAAAACTCTTTGATGTGGGCCCTATGGCAGCAGTAGCAGGCAGCATTGCACAACATATAGCTCAAAAATTCCATCACTTATCACCTAACCTTTTGATTGAAAATGGCGGAGATGTGTATATGTATTCTGAGACAGACAGACAAATTGGCATTCTGGCCCATCCTGAAGAAAATCTTCACTTAGGACTTAAAATTTACAAAGAAGAATTTCCCTGTGCGTTATGCGCATCTTCTGCTACCATAGGACATTCTTTGAGTTTTGGCAGGGGAGACCTGGTGGTTGTCAAAGCAAACAATGGAGCCATAGCTGATGCTGCTGCTACGGCTTTAAATAATAAGTTGCAAAACAAAAGCTCCCTGGCCAGAGTTCTCAAAACTGCCAGACAATGGAAAAGAAAAGGCGTTACAGGCGTTTTTGCCCAATTTGAAGATGAAATCGGAGTCTGGGGAGCCATGGAACTGATTGGATATTAACGCTCAATCCTTTCTATAACTTTTGCCAGTTGCCTGCCCAGAGGAGTTTGTTTATTAATTTCGCGCTCTACTCTGGCTATCCCTTTCAACACAGTGGAATGACGGCGATTAAACTTTTGACCTATTTCTTTTAAAGAGTGGTCAGTATATTTGCGGGCCAGGTAAAAGGCAGTATTGCGGGCCAGAACACATTGTTTTTTTCTGCTTTTTGAGCAAAGGGCCTCCACAGGCAAATCAAAAGCAGCTGCAACAAATTGCATAATTCTTTGCAAATCAAGACTTTGTTCCTCAAGGCCATAATTTTTGAGTACCTGCCATGCCAGGTCCAGCGTTATCTTCTCTTTAAGGAGCCTTGCCTTAAATATCAAATTCTGCAAACAGCTCTCCAGTTGCCGGACATCATTTTGAATCTTTTCCGCTAAAAGCTCGCCTACTTCTGTGGGAATAGTTACCTGAAAATTACGGGCCTTGGTATGCACAATCTTTACTCTGGTTTCAAAATCAGGCTTTTCAATAACAGCCAGAAAACCCTGACATAATCTGGAAATCAGGTGACTATCCAGGCCATCAAGCTCTCTGGGCAGAAACGTACTGGAAAACACTACCTTTTTACCCTGGTTTTGCAAGGATTTGATGGTAGATAAAAATTCATTTTGCATCTTTTCCTTGCCCTGAAAAAAATGGATGTCCTCAAGAAGCAAAATATCAATATTATCCCTGAACCTGGCCTTAAACTGCTCTATTTGTTTGGACTTGATGGCCATAATCAAGTGGCAGGCAAATTCTTCAGCAGTAAGGTAAGCAATGCGAACCCTGGATCGGTTGCATTCACGAACAAGCTCCCTGCCAACGGCCTGCACAAGGTGTGTTTTACCAAGCCCGGGACCTGAGCAAAGGAAAAGCTGATCCGAAGAAATAGACCGGGAACAAAAGCTCGTTGATGCAACAAACGCCAGCTCATTACAGGGGCCAACTACAAAATCATCAAAAGAATATCTGAAAATTGTTGTTCTGGTTACAGAAGTCTGAATGGGTAAGGCTAGCTGCTCCTTCTCTTTTGTTCGCCCCAACCCCACCAGGGACAACGGCAATTTTTCAGGAGCTTTTTTGCTGGAACAGATTGAGATTTTGGGCGCAGCTCCAAGAACCTCCTTTGCTGCCTCCAGAATATGTCCCATTAAGCGCTCTCTGACCCAGCTAGCCACAAATTCGTTCGGGGCCTCTAAAATAAGTTCCTGCCCCTTAGTGCCAGCGAAACTGGCCTGAAGGGGTTTTATCCACACCTGAAAAAGACCCGGTTTAAGGCACTTCTCAAGAATTATCTGCATACGTTGCCAGATAGCGATAGCGTCATTCATAATGAGTAGAGATATACACCTTGCCCATCTTTCGGCAAGCTCGAAAAAACAGCTTTGAAGAAGTTTGGCCCTATACGAGTCTACAAGATAACATCTCGATTTTATTTATTTTTTTCTCAAGCGCTTCTCTACAGGTTTTCCTCATCCCCTTCAAAAGGCCTTTAAATATCAGGGTTAAATTTATTCCCACCCATTTTTCCACAAGATATAAAAATATTTTCAACAGGTATAATCATAATTTTTCTGCAAATTTCTTCAAATTTTAAAAAATATCTTCATTTTGAACAATCAAAGAACATAAATTCCCATCTCCCTCTTCCCCAATCTTCCCTTCTTCCCCGGGCACCCCAATACCGCCAACATCCTTATTCGCCTAACTTCCCATCTTCTCAGCTTCCTATCTTCCTCTTCTTCTATCCCACCTGACTTGTTGCCGTTGCCATACGATAAATTTCATGCGGATCCAGAATAAGGACCACATTACCATCGCCCATAATAGTAGCACCCGAAATTCCTGGCAGTTCTCCTAAATACTGGCCCAGTGACTTGATAACTATTTCCTGTCTCTCCAGCAAAGTATCTACCACCAAACCGAGACGACGGTCATTGACTGTAATAATAACTATAGGCAAAATTTCTCTCTTATCTTCCTGTACTGGCAAATCTAAAAGTTCAGCCAGTTCCACAATCCCCAACACCTCGCCCCGCAGGGTAATGGCCTTTCTTTTATTAACTTCACTAAGTTTGTCAGCTTCTATTTTGGTAGTCTCTGAAACAGCATCCAGTGGTATAGCATAGGTATCGTTATCAACCTTCACAAGCAAGGCCTCTATAATAGCCAGAGTTAACGGCAGACTGATTGTAAACTTCGTCCCCTTTCCAACTACGGACTGAACATTTATACTGCCTTTTAAACTTTTAATGTTATTTCTAACCACATCCATGCCCACACCACGGCCTGAAATGTCAGTAACCTTTTCTGCCGTGGAAAATCCAGGCGCAAAAATAAGGTCTATGGCCTGATGTTCATCCATATTCTGGGCTTCTTCTTCAGTAATAATTCCCTTTTCCACTCCCTTGGCTCTCATCTTCTCAGGATCAATACCACGACCATCATCTTCCACTTCAATAACAACTGAATTGCCTTTATGTGCAGCACGCAGCCAGACCTTCCCGGTTGGCGGCTTGCCAGCAGATCTCCTCTCTTCTTCAGTCTCCAGACCATGATCCACTGCATTACGAATAAGATGAACCAGAGGATCGCCAATTAATTCAATGACACTTTTATCCAGTTCTGTCTCCTCACCTTCTGTGATCAATTCCACTTTTTTACCGCTCTTGCGGCTTAAATCCCTGACCAGACGGGGAAAACGGTTAAAAACAAATTTAACCGGCACCATGCGCACATTCATTATGGTTACTTGCAGATCATCAGAAATTCTGGCCATGGCATAAGTAGTCTCGGTAATTTTTTGTGAAATCTCAGCTACATCCTTGCCCTCTTCAAGCTCTCTGGCCAGCATGGCGAATCTGTTACGGGTTATAATAAGTTCACCGATCAAGTTCATAAGGTGATCTAACTTGGAATGATCAACTCTGATGGTCGAAGAGATGCCAGCACCCTTCTTTTGTTTGTCCATCTTCGGCTTTGTCCGGGGCTTTCCAGACGATCTGGACGGTGCACTAACAGGCTGAGGCTTTTCTTGTTTACTCCGGCCAGGTACAGAGGCTACCGTGTTCTTTTTCTCTCTGGCTGGTTCAGCACTGGCAACATGTTCCTGCTTTTGCTCTGACGCTTTTGCTGCTTCATCTATCTTGTCCTCTTGTGTCCTGGCTTTATCTTCTTTCTCCTGTGATTTCTTCTCAGAAGAAATCTTTTTCAGCTCTTCTAACTTTTCGGTAGCCATATCTTTCAAAATACCAACTTCCTGCTCCAGGAGATCAAGCATAAGTGAAAAATCAACATCAGACTGCCGCGCTTGATCAACTAAATTAACAACCTGAGTTGCATATTTTTTTAAATCCTCCAGTTCCATATAATTGGCAGAATTCTGGATGGCTACAAGGGCACGATACAAAGCATCAACAACGTCTTTCTGGCTGGCATCATCTTTTAACTTATCTACACCCAGGGCAATACTTTCAAACTGTTGTTTAATTGTGTCTTCAAAAATTTGAACATCTTCATCCTCAACTTCAATCCCTGTAACGTCATCTCTCTCGCTACTGACTTTATCGCTACTGTCTTGACTCTCTCCTACAATCTTTCCCTCTTTATCTTCCTGATTATCTATCTTTTCAAGCCTTGCTAATATATTGCTTATATCCTTTGTCTTCACAGTCCCATTTTCATCATTAACCTCATCAACCAGTTCGCTCATTACATCAACTGCTGCCAATAAAGCATCAATTAACGAATTGGTAACTTTTAACTCACCATTTCTAACTTTGTTTAAAAGCGTTTCAGCAGCATGAGTAACAGCATTTAATTCTTTATAGCCAATTATGCCGCTATTTCCCTTCAAATTATGAAAATACCTAAAAATATCATCTACCAATTCCTGTGTATTTTCTTCCTTTTCAAGAGCTAACAACGAAGTATTCAAACTTTCAATAATTTCTCTGGCTTCTTCCAGAAAATCAGACAAATGTTCATCACTGATAATTGTCAAAGAATATATCCCCTGACCATTATTCTGCTTCCCTTCTTCGCTCCCACTCTGAGAATCTATTTCTGCTGAAGTTTCTTCTGTCTCTCCCTCCTGTCCTGCTAACAGGGACTCAATATCCTGAATTATATGATCAACATCCACGTCTCCTTCATTTCCCTGTGATTCCAGATTATCTACCATCTCACGCAATGCATCAAAGGCCTCCAGAATAACATCCATAACCCTGGGCGTCAGTTTCATTCTACCCTTTCTCAATTCATCAAGAATATTTTCTCCCTTATGAGCCAGGGCATTAATAACATTCAATCCCAGAAAGCCGGAAGCGCCCTTCAACGAGTGCATAGGACGAAATATCTCATCAATTAGAGATAAATTTTCAGGATCCTTTTCCAGTTCCAATAATCTTGGCTCAATGGTTTCCAGATGTTCCCTGGCCTCAACAACAAAATCAGCGAAAATTTCCGGGTCAAAAAAGTCCTGAGCCATGTCTCTCTCCTTATTCATGATTCGCCTGCAAAAAGTTCCTTTTTGCAGACAATGTTGAATATTGAATGCTTCACTCAACTTTCTGACTCAACTTTCGGAACTCCGAAAGTTGAGAAATTCGAAATCCGAATATCGAAATCCGAAACAAATCCGAAT
>CAJXJU010000029.1 GCA_913055195.1 uncultured Desulfohalobiaceae bacterium
CTATTTGAAATCATTAGCCGTTCGCCTGTCCCCGCTAGCTGTAATTTGCGAGTTTTGACTTTTTGCAGGCGACTCTAGATAGTAAAAGATTGAGAAAAAGGTTGGGTGAGTTAGAAGAATTTTATGTTGTTCAGGTAAAAGAAGAATTGAAAAAAATGCTAAAAATCTAACAAACCCTTCCACCCGACCCGCCATACGGCGGGCGGGTGAACTTAGGCGTTAGACAAAATAGAGGTAAAAACTGTGGACAGAATATATATAGATACTTGTGTATTTAATCGTCCATTTGATGATCAAATCAGATATGACATAAGACTTGAAGCAGAGGCAAAGATTTATATTCAAGAAAAAATAAAAGATGGAAAGTTGGAACTTATATGGTCTTACATATTGGAGTACGAAAATAGTGTCAATCCTTTCCTTGTTAGGAAGTTGGCAATAGTCAGATGGAAAAATATAGCAAGAATTCATATCATTGAGAATGAAACAGTACTCTTGTTGGCGAAACGAATAAAAGCCTTGGGACTAAAATCAAAAGATGCGTTACATATAGCATGTGGAATCTATGGGAAGGCAGATTTTTTTATAACAACCGATAAGAAAATTTTAAAAATATTAAAAGATTATGATGAAATTAATATTATAAATCCGGTTGATTTTGTAATAGAAATAGAGGGGAGGAATTATGATTATTGATAGCGAAATTAGAATAAAAGGTATGAAAGCATTAATACAAGAATTAGGAGAAACAGGAGCAGTGAGATTTATTACTTTGATAGTAAGAGAACCTTTTGACTATACTCAATGGCAAGATAAGTTATGGGAAGATCTAAGCATCGAAGAATTAAGTAAACAAGCCATGGATTATATTTCAACAAATGAAAATGATAAAAATGTCTAACAAGGCGCTTCACCTGATCGTCACTCCGCTACGCCCTGTCTGGCTTGCGTCTCGTCGGCAGGTGAGCCTGGACGTTTAACCTGTAGAAAAAATCCCGAAGCTGTAAGAGGTAATGTAGTAATCATGTATAAGTGCCAAATTTGCCTTTACTATCAAAGTCCCATGGGGGTGACCTTTGAAAAGTTTTCTTTTATAGTTCTGTAACAGTGTCGAGAAGGTAAGAGTGGAAATTAGGGACATGCAAATAATGTTTGATAAGTGTCCAGGTGGTTGAGAAAGGGTAAAAATTAGTATGTTACGGGCTGACATTTTTATTAAAAAGGTCAAATTTGAGTTTTTGCAGTTAAATCTAACAAAGCCCTTCAGCAGCTCGCAACCCGCCTTCGGCGGTTGCGAGCTGCTGAGCTTTGACGGTAGTTGCAGAAAATATAAAAGAAAATAATTATTTATGGAGATAAAATTTTCTCGCCACGCAAAAAGAAGAGCAAAATTATATAACATCTCAGAAGAAATAATTAGAGGTATTCTCGAAAAAAAGGAATTGCTTGAAGGCAATCAAGAGATTATAAAAGATGTTGAATGCTTTAAGTATCCTTTAAAGATTGTTGTTTCTGTGGAAAATGATATAGTGACTGTAATAACAAATTATCCTTTAAAGAGAGGGAGAAAAAATGAAAGTTTACTATGACGATGAAGTAGATGCCTTGTATCTAAAGTTAGGAGATGAAACTCCAGATGGAGTTATAGAGATTTCTGATGGTGTCAATATAGATACAACTTCAGAAAATAAACTGGTAGGTATTGAAATTCTTAATGCTTCCAAAAAAATAGATTTAAAAACAATGTTATCTTATTCATTCGAATTTGAAAAGAAATTAGTAATTCAACAAGAGACTGCCTAACAAATCGCTCCACCTGACCGCTAAACTCGCTGCGCTCGTTTAGCGGCAGCTTAGCTTTCACGTTTATCCACCAAAAAATAAGAGAAAATAAAACTATGACGTGGAATTATAGAATAATAAGAACTGTTCAAAATAACACCTTTCATTATAGCATACACGAAGTTTATTATAATAAAAATGGAAAAATTGAAGCATGGACAGAAGAACCGGTATTACCTTTTGGAGAGAGTGTAGATGAATTAAGAGAAGATATTAACCATTTTCTTCAAGCATTCAAACTGCCTATTCTGGAAAAGGGAAGAATAAACGGTAAAGAAAGATTAAAGGAAATAAAAGAAGATCAAGCACTAAATCGAGGTCATTATTTTGAATTTTTGGATAGAACATTTGTAGCGATGGAATATATCCATCAATTTTTAGGATGTCATCCGGTGCTACGGAAGGAAAAGAAGTTAAGGGAGTTATATCAGCAAATAGCGAACTTTTTGGCGGAGTTATATCAGGAAGCTGGACGACTAGAATTTGAATTAGAAAATAAATAAGAAGTAGTGAACTGGATAATAAGTCGGTTCAGGGGACGCAAAATCTCTTTAATTTGATAGATTTTATTTAAGATAGATTGAAATTGGTGACAGGCAAATGATGCTATTTTTGTCCCGGATTTTACCGTTTAAAGGACAAATGTTTTTTTTGCCATCGCTTAAAGACTTAAGCCTCTGTAACAGTTGCTCATCAATACCAATAACAGCTATTTTATTTTTATCAGCCAGAGATATTGCCCGGTCAAGTTCAAAAAAAAGGCTTTTGCCAGCTTCATAGGCCAGACAGGTTGCACCGGCCTGGGCCATGACTTCAATGGTTTTAGACCCCAGGGCAGGGATGTCAATTCGACTATCCTGTCCTGGCTTAAAGGCCTTGACCACCACGCAACCTTTGCCTGCTAACTGTCCGGCCCGCAGGATAGTAGCATTTGTCCCTTCTATGCTTTCCACTGCCACAACCATTTGATCCCGCACAACAATGCATTGACCGATATCCAGTTCCCCCAGTTTTTTGACCAGGGGCCACGCAAAAAGGATATCCTGTATTTCTTTTGCAGAAGGTTTTCTTTTGCTTAATTGTCCAGATAAAGCAATGAGTTCAGGTACAAAGTTATTGGCTGCAACAACCCTGAAACCTTCCTGTTCAAGTTCGCGTGCCACTGCTCTTAAAATGGCGTCGTCATTTTTGTTTTTAAGTTTAAAGAGAAGTTTTGCTGCTCTAAAATCTGGCCTGATATTAAGGGCGCGAGGTTTATTGATAGGGCCGGCAAAGGTCACCTGGTTGACCTTATTTTTTTGGAAAAATTTAATGAGTTTGTTTAGCTGGCCTAGTTTTAGCCATAAAAAAGAATCTACTTTGTTTTGTAAGTCTGGTTCTGTGTCCTGTACAAAACCTACGGCAACAACCTGGTATCCTTTTTTTTGAGCATTTTGGGCTACCAGGAAGGGAAATTGGCCTCCTCCAGCAATAAGGCCTAAGATGTTGCTATTGCTTGTCATTTCTCCGGGTATGTTCAGGAGTCTTTTTGTGCTGAGACCAGGCCTCTTTTGCTATTCTGGACAAACTGGATAAATTTCTGGATGACGTCTATCTGACCCAATTCAGATTGGATCTTTTTCAGAGCAAGTTTTTGGCTTAAACCTGAACGCCAGAGGATTTGATAGGCTTTTTTTAATGCTGAGATTTGCTCTTTAGAAAAACCTGCCCGACGCAGGCCAATGGTATTGGGGCCAAAAACTTTTGCACGCTCCCCAGCAACGAGCATAAAGGGTGGGACGTCTTGAGCTACTCCTGTTTTGCCACCAATAAAGGCATGTTCGCCAATCTGGACAAACTGATGTACAGCAGAAAGGCCGCCAATTACTGAGTTATGACCCACATGAACATGGCCTGCTAAAGTCGCACAATTAGCCAGAATGACCCCGTCTCCAATGAAGCAGTCATGGGCTACATGGGTGTAGGCCATGAAAAAACAGTTTGAACCTATTGTGGTTACCCCACCACCTTCCTTTGTTCCCCTGTTAAGAGTGCTGTATTCCCTGATTTTATTGTTATTGCCGATTTTGAGCCACGTTTCTTCACCTTTAAATTTTAAATCCTGGGGAACCTCTCCGATGCAGGCGTAAGAATAAATATGGTTATCAGAACCCATCCTGGTATATGATTTGATTTGAGCAAAGGCGTCAATTCTGGTTCGGTCGCCTATAATGGTTTTTTCTTCTATAATAACATAAGGACCAATCTGGACATCTTGCCCTAGCTCAGCACCTGGTTGAATTATAGCTGTAGGATGGATATTTGTGGCCACTACTATTCCCCTTTATCTGCAACTGCTGCTGATAAAATGCCCTGGGCTACAAGTTGACCATTAACAGTAGCCTTGCCGCTCATTTTCCATAAGTTGAGTTTATGTTTTTCATAAAAAACTTCCAGCATAAGCTGGTCGCCCGGAAAAACACTCTTTTTAAAGCGCACCTTTTCTATGCCGGTGAATAAAAAAAGTTTGCCTTCCATTTCTTCTGGAATGCTTTTCATAACCAGAATGCCGCCAGCCTGAGCAAGGGCTTCCAGGATAAGGACCCCTGGCATGACAGGATAAGAAGGGAAATGCCCCTGAAAAAATGGCTCATTAATGGTAACACTTTTAATGGCCTTTAAATATTTAAAAGGCTCTACCTCAAGTACCCTATCTACCATTAAAAAAGGGTAACGATGGGGGAGCAAATCCATTATTTTTTTGCTGACAATTTCGCCTTGTTCAGGTCCTTTCATGCTTTACTCCGATTTTGCTTGTTTTAGTTCCTCAATCTCTTTTTGCATTTTTTTGATGGTTTTTACTAACTCAGGGAGTTTTGGCAGGATAACGCTGGTTCTGAGATAAGTTTTATGTTCCATAGCCGGGCTGCCACCAACGTCCGTATGCGGTGGCAAGTTTTTACCTACTCCTGACTGAGCAGATACTCTGCAATTATCACCTATTTTTAAATGTCCAGCTACTCCAACCTGTCCGGCCAGAATTACGTTTTTGCCCAGAGTTGTGCTGCCAGCAATACCTACCTGGGCAACAAGAATAGAATTTTCACCTATTTTAACATTGTGTCCAATCTGGACCAGGTTATCAATCTTTGTGCCCTGTCCAACTCTTGTTTCTCCTAAGGCTGCCCGGTCAATGGTTGTATTGGCTCCTATTTCCACATTGTCTTCAATTACTACTTTACCGATTTGAGGAAATTTTTCCAGGCCAGGGCCTCCTTGCGCAAAACCAAAGCCATCACTGCCAATGACCGCGCCTGGATGTATAATAACATTGTTCCCGATTATGGTCCTGGCCATAATGGTTACATTGGGATAAATAATGCAATTGTCGCCAATGACGCTGTCTTCCCCAACATAGCACGATGGGAAAATTTGTGTATTCTCACCGATTTTTACCCCCGGTCCAATATAGACATGGGGATAGATAACTGCGGTGGGGTGGACCCGGGCATCTTCATGGATAAATGCCAGAGGACTTTGACCGACAAAAGAGCCTTGAGGTTTTGCAAATAATTGCACTGTGCGCACAAAGTCCAGATAGGGATTTTTACTTATCAAAGCACGGCTCAGTTTGTCCGCGTGCTCTTCATCGACAATGACCGCACCGGCATTTGTCGTTTCTAATAAGGGCAGATATCTGGGATTGGCCAGAAAGGAAATTTCATCTTCTCTGGCCATGTCCAGGGTATTGACACCGGTTATTTCCAGGTCATCGCCTATGAGTTTCAGACCTAATTTTTGGGCTAACCTTGACAGGAGCATTATTTCTTCCCTGATTTATTTTTTCCTTTCGCTCTCCAGGCACGGTTGAGTTCAACAATAATTTCTCTGGTAATGTCTATGGCATCGTCAGCATAGAGAAGAGCAGGATTTCGTGTATCTAAAATAAGGGTAAATTTATGTTTTTTGCCGTATTCGTCTATCAATTTAAAAAGAGAGTTTAAAATTGGCTGAAAGAGCTTTTTTTCTTCCAGTGCTGCTTTTCGTTGATAGGCCCGAAGCATGTCCTGAAAATCCCTGTATTTTCGTTTGAATGCCAGTTCTTTATCCTGCTTGGCTTCCTGGCTGAGAACCAGACTCTGGTTCTGAAGTTCTTCTCTTAATTTGTCCAGTTCTTCTTTCTGGCGGCGCAAATTTTGTTTCATTTTTTCAGTATTTTTTTGCAATTCTTTTTTTGCCTGTTGTCCTGGCTCTGATGTGTAAACCACTTTTTTGACATCAATAATGCCCAGCTTTGTCTGGGCCAGGGCCAGTGACGTAAAGAACAAAACCATTGTTAAACTAATGATAATTTTTTTCATACAAGACTCCTTTGGTTAGGTTTGGGGTTAAAAAAATTGGCCGACACTGAATTCCAGTTTGCTGTATTTTTCACCATAGAGTTCGTCCAGACCGTAACCATATTCCAGGCGCAATGGGCCAAGTGGTGAGTACCAGCGGATTCCAGCACCGACACTTCTATAAACTTCAAACTTGAATTCATCTTTATCCCATGCATTACCAGCATCAAAAAAGACAAGCCCCATGAGGCCTATTTCTTTGTTCAGGGGATATAGTAACTCGTAGTTGGTAAAGAATTCTTTATCTCCGCCTTTATAGTCTCCATTATCATATTTAGGGGCTATCTCACGTCCAGGATAGCCGCGAACGCTGTTCATACCGCCAATATAAAATCGTTCAAAAGATGGAATTGGTTCATCTGAATTGGGCATAACATAGCCTAAACGGACATGCCAGTGAAAAATTGGCTTTTTGAGTATGGGATGATAAAAGCTGAAATCATAAAAATATTTAATATAGTTATCGTCCCCGCCAATAAACCCGCCTGCATTTTCAGCGGATAAAGTATTAATAGTGCCGCGTGAAGGATTGAGTCTTCTGTTTGTTGTGTCTCTGGTAGCGGCTACATAAATGGCACTGGCCCAATTTTCTCCAGCCATATCTTTGATATCTTCGTTAGCATCACTCGCTATATTGTCAATGGTATATTTTTCCAGACGATAGTTCCAGTAAAGCCTGGTATATTCTCCCAATGGATAGGCAAATTTTATCTTGCCACCGGTGGATTCTTTATCATAATCAAAAAATTTTTCTGTAGTCCAGTAAAGATCAGTACCAATGCCCAGTTTGGAGTCATTGAGATGTGGATTCCAGAAACTGAGATTATAACTTGTCCGACGGCCGCTAAAAGTGCCTCTAAGCCCCAGGACGTATCCTTTGCCAAAAAGATTGCGTTCCTGGATCTGGCCTGCAACAAAGAATTTATCCAGAGATGAATAGCCAGCGCCCAATGAAAGCATTCCTGTAGGTTTTTCTTTTACTTTAACCTTCAGGTCCAGTTGATCCGGCCTGTCCGTAGGCACAGTCTGGATATCTACTGTTTCAAAGTAATCCAGTTTGTTCAAGCGGACATTAGACCTGCGTAAGGCAGAGCCACTAAATAAATCACCGTCAGAAAGGCGTAGTTCTCTTAAAATTACATTGTCTCTGGTTTTGGTGTTGCCTTCAATGGTCACCCTGCGGATATATACTTTCTGGCCTTTGTTCAGGATATAAGTTACATTAATTTTTCTATTTTTTTCATCTTTGTCCAATTTGATATCGCTTTCAGCAAAAGCAAATCCAAAGTCAGTATAAAAATCAGCCAATTTTTGTAAGTCCTGGCGCATGATGGAGCGGTCAAAAAATTCGTTTTCTCTGGCCAGGTCGTCCAGTTTGATGATGGCATATAGTTTGTTTTCAGGGACAATAATATCTCCTTTAAAGTCAATTGTCCCCACTTTATAGCGTGGGCCTTCAATGACCTTAAAGGTTATGTAGATGCCATCGTCTTTAAATTCCACTTCAGGTTGGCCCACACGCGCATCAAAAAAACCGCGGTTACCATAGTAGGCTTCCAATGCAGCAGCATCGCGCTCCAATAGTTCCTCTTTGAGCACTCCACTGCCTGTGAGCCAGGAGAAAAATCCCCGTTCAGACAATGCTAGCTGGTCTTTGAGCTCGTCTGGATCAATCTGTTTGGCCCCTTTAATGCGGATTTTTTTGATATATAATTTTTTTCCTTCCTTGACTTCGATGTTTAAGCGTGCCTGTCTGGGATCAGTCTGTTCCAGTTTATAGCTTATTCTGGCCTGGTAATAGCCTTTTTTGCGGTATAATTCCCTGATTTTATTTAAATCTTCAGCCAGGATTTTGGGATTCAACACTGAGCCGGTTTTGGTGGACATGACCTCTAAAATATCGTCTTCGTCAATGGCATCAGCTCCAATAACACTAATAGCCTGGATAAGAGGCTTTTCTTTGACAATAATCGTGATTTTTTTTCCCTCAGGCAGATCTGATACTCTGAACTGTACGTCGTCAAAATAGCCTAGCTCAAAGAGCCTTTTTAGTTCAGCATGGATTTGTTTGGGGTCAAAAATGTCACCTTTCTGGATCTTTAAGCGTAGCAAGACTACGTCCTTGTCCAGGATTTTGGTCCCTTTAACTTCAATTTCTGCAATGCGCTCTTTTTTGAGGAGCTCCAGTTTTATCTTTGCTGCCAGTTCCTCAATGGCTGGCAGGATATTAATGGTTCCTTTTTTGACCACAAACAATGCTCTGGGAGATTTAAGCCCAAAGGCTTCCACCAGCCGTGCGTCTATGCTGATGGTTTCTCCCACCTGAGAGAACGTGCCGTAAACAGCATACTGGGCATTACCTAAAAGAGCTACGTCTTTAACAGTTGCCAGGTCAAGATATTCAATTTGCTGCTCATCAATTATCTTTAAAGTTTCTTGAAAGTCTTTAACAAGAAAACCCTGTTCACGTAGAGATTGAATCAGGAGTTTGGGCAGGCTTTCTCGTAGATACTGAAGATCAGGCGCGGCATTGACTTCAAAAGGCAGTACCAAAAGTTTGATTTTAGTCAGATCCCGGGCAAAGGCAGTAGTAGTCAGGCAGAAAACAATCGCTAATAATACTGCTGTTGCGGCTTTTGCTGCTCTCGCTATTGAAAAGCAAAAGGATAACCTGGCCGTTTGTAATAACATTGGCCGGAAGTTATATGTCTTGTAGCTCATGTAATACTCCCTGATGAAGTCTTAGTTTTTTGTTCATTTTTTTGGCCAGACTGT
>CAJXJU010000030.1 GCA_913055195.1 uncultured Desulfohalobiaceae bacterium
ATAATAATTCAACATTCAACATTGCCTGCAAAAAGGGACTTTTTGCAGGCGAATCTTTTAAGGTAAATATTATGAATGGATGGTGCAATTGTATTGTACGAGTTGATTTAACAACAAATACTATAACAAAGACTCCCCTTTCCCAGGATGTTGCTCGTCAGTTTTTAGGAGGAAGAGGATTTAACTCCAGAGTGCTGTTTGATGAAATTTCTTCAGGAATTGACCCCCTTGGGCCTCAAAACATCATCTGTCTTGCTCCAGGACTTTTATCAGGTACACCCCTGGGCCTGACCAGCCGCGTGGAGGTAAGTACCCTTTCTCCTTACAGTGGCATTCTAGGGGATGGGAATGCTGGCGGAAAATTTGCTGCTTTTTTAAAGCAAGCAGGTTATGATCAGATTATAATTACAGGCCAGGCATCTTCTCCTGCATATCTTTTCATAGACCATAAACAGGTTGAGCTTAAAGATGCTACTGATTTATGGGGAAAAACCACGTGGGAAACAACCGATATTCTTATTGAGCGGCATGGTCGTGACAGCTCTGTTGCGTGCATTGGACAGGCAGGTGAAAATCTTGTTCGTTTTGCTACCACCATTATAGACAAATACGCATCAGCAGCCAGAGGCAGTGGGGCAGTACTGGGAGCAAAAAAATTAAAGGCTATAGTTGTCAGGGGAAAAAACAAGGTTAAACTGGCTGACCCCAATACTTTTAAAACCTTAATCAAAGAAGATTTTCGCTTTCTAACTACCAACAAATTTCAGACTAAAGTGGCCTCTGTTTATGGAAGTTTGTTCGGGGTTTTGCATTGGCATCCAGGTTTTAAAAATTATCAAAAATATCTTACAGCCAGAGAAATCCCATCCCAACTTCGTCCCGGGGCCTGGAAAAAATACGAAATAGGCAGGCATGGTTGTTATGGCTGTCCTATTCGCTGTAAAAATATTTTCCGCATCCCAGAAGGTCAAAGAGCAGGTGAAGTAGGAGCTGCATTAGAATATGAATGTATTTTTTGTCTGGGAGTCAATTGCGGTCTTGAAGACCCCATAGCGATTATGGAAATGGAAAACTTATGTGATGCTTATGGAATGGATGTTATTGCCCTTGGCAACACCATTGCCTTTGCAAAAGATTTATTTAATCGGGGTATAATTACTTTACAGGACACAGGTGGCTTTTCTCTAACCTGGACAAACAAAGAAAGTCAGATTGAACTTATTCATTTAACCGCCTTTCGAAAAGATTTTGGTAATTATATTGCTGAAGGATTATATTCTCTGGCCAAAATCTTTGGCAAAGAGTCCTTACCCTATTGTTTTCATGTTAAAGGTCTAAGTCGTGGTCCCCATCCTGCTGGTTTATTTTCTCTTGCTCATGCAACCTCAACCCGTGGGGCCGACCATCTAAGGGGGCGAAGCTGGGCCTATTGGGAAAATGATGCTTTTATTTTTTCAAAGCTGGTTAAAACTGGTATCCTGAGCGCGGAGGCAAAAAACAATCTTATCAAAATGCTTTCCTTAGCAGAATATGTATGCACCCTGGCTGATGCTATTGGTCGATGCAAAGGGGCCATCAATACCTGGAGCTGTGCCCTGCCCCTTGTATGGAAGGCACCTATATTTAAGGGCCTGGCTAAACTCCTTCAGGCGGCCACAGGACTCCCTTTTACTGAGGATGAATTAATAGAAATTGCAGAAAGAATTTATACCATTGAAAAGGCCTTCAATGTAAGATGTGGCATTACTGTGAAACATGAAGATATTCCGCTTCATCCTGAACATTTTTCTAAGGAGCAAATGAGCAAGGAAAAACAAAAGCATGGTGAACTTCTGCGGCAATACTATAGCCAGCACGGCCAGGATCCTGAAACTGCTATTCCCCAAAAGGCGTATTTAGAAAAGCTTGGCCTTTCCTATGTTGCTGAAAGGCTGGAAAAAGAAGGCCCTTATCCAGAGTGGGACGGCCCACCTCTTTGGCCTTTAAATAAATACCTCAACTTTCGGAGTTGAAAAAATATTCAATCTTTTCAGTCAATTATAAAGAAAGTTCACGGATTCAGGATATTTTTTATCTCGCAAAAGATTACATACAAACAGGGAATCAAAAGCAGAGTAATAAAAGTTGCGATAAGTATTCCAAAACCCAGGCTTATGGCCATGGGGATTAAAAATTGGGCCTGAAGGCTTTTTTCCAGTATCATGGGCATAAGTCCTGCAAAGGTAGTAAGGGATGTTAAGGTAACTGCTCTGAAACGGTTTTGCCCGGCAAAATATGCAGCTTCAAAATAAGAAAGCCCCCTGGCCTTCAGTCCATTGGCTGCATCTACCAATACTAAAGAATCATTTACAGCAACTCCAGCCAGCCCCACTATGCCAAACATACTCAGAATACTTAAGTTAAATCCCAGCAAAAGATGACCCAGAATTGCGCCCAGAATACTAAAGGGAATGGCTGCCATAATGACCAGGGGTTGAACATAGGAACGCAAGGGTATAGCCAGAAGGATATAAATGGCCATAAGGGATATGGCAAATCCCTGCAAAATATCACGAAAAGACTCTTTTTGCTCCTTTCCTTCTCCTGCCCAGTTAAAGGTAAGATCTGGATATTTTTGCTGAAGTTCTGGAATAAGCTTTTTTTCCATGAGCTTTCTGATTTCATTGGAGTTATTTCTGGTTTCATCCACATCTGCAAAAACCGTCACAACTCTTCGACCATTGGTACGGCGAATTTGAGAATAGCTTGTACTAAGTTTATAATCGATCACAAAAGAAAAGGGCACAAATTTACCCACTGGTGTTTTAAGCCACATATCTTCTAAAGAAGCAAAGCTAAGGCGCTGCTTTTCAGGATAGATTACTCTTACTTTTACTTCATCCTTGCCCCTTTGAAAGCTAAGTGCTTCCTGACCATAAAAAGCTGCCCTTACTTCCTGACCAATATAGCCACTTGTAAGGCCAAGGCTTAAACCCTCTGGCTTTAATTTCAATTGAAGCTCTTTTTTGCCAGGAATAAAACTGTCTCCCACATCAAATACCCCGGGGATCTGTTTGAGTTTTTCCTGAAGTTCTGATGAAATGTTTACCAATTGCTGATAATCTGGTGCAGAAAGGTCTATTTCTATGGGTTTGCCAAAGGAAAAAAGTTCACTGGAAAAGCTTAAATTTTCAGCTCCAGGAATTTCTCCTGCTTTTTGACGCCAGCGTTTTACCAGATATTCTGCACTAATATTTCTTTGTTCGTTTCCCAGAAGTTCAGCAAAAATCTGGGCTACATTGCCACCTGTTTGTCCAGCAAGAACATTTGTTCCGTGTATTTGTAACTGCCTGCCCAGAAGAGCTAAGGTATATTTTAAAAGAGAAGGGGCATTTTGGGGCCGTTTTTGGTCTTCTTCCTTAATGACTTCCAGAAGTCCATTTTCAAGTCTAGTTACCATTTTCTGTGTATAACTTGCTGGCGTTCCAGGAGGCAAGGTGAGGCTACAGGTCAAAAGATCTGACTCTACTTTAGGGAAAAAAGTAAATTTAATAACTCCTCCTTTTACCAATCCAATGGACAAAAGTAAAATAACCAGGCTTATTGTCAAAGTAATATAGCGAAAATTAAGACAAAGTTTTAAAGTTTTTGCATAAGGACCTGTGATGAACTTTTGCAGAAGTCTGGGAACCAGTTTGGGTTCAGAGAGTTTTTTCTTTTTTAAGGTGGAAAAAACATGACAGGGTAAGATAAAAAGGGCTTCCAGAAGGGAAATAACAAGCACTGTATTTACTACTGCCGGAATATTGCGCATAAATTTTCCCATCTGGCCACTACCCAGAAGCAGAGGAGTAAACGCTGCAATAGTGGTTAAAACTGAAAAAATTACAGGCCTACCAACTTCATAAGTGCCTTCCACACTGGCCTTAAAAGGAGAACCTCCTTTCTGGTACCTGGTATAAACGTTTTCCCCGATTACAATGGCATCATCTACCACAATGCCCAGAACCATTATAAAGGCAAACAGGGAGATCATATTGATGGAGATATCGCTTACAGGAAGAAAAATTAAAGCTCCGGCAAAGGATATGGGAATGCCCAGAGTAACCCAGAGGGCCAGACGCAGGTTTAAAAAAAGGCCTAATGTAATACTTACCAGAACAAGTCCATAGGCCATATTTTTAAGAAGCAGATTTAATCTGCCTTTCAGAAGCAATGAAGTATCATTATATACAGCCAGGTTTAAATTTTGCGGCAGACGTTTTTTTACTTTTGCAACGTAGTCTTTTATTTCTCTGGCTACAGTCAGGGCATTTTGATTGCCTATGCGATAGACTTCAAAAAGCACAGCAGGTAGTCCTGAAAAACGCACTTTCAGGTCATTATCTTCAAATGTATCTTTGACCCTGGCCAGGTCTTTGACCTTAATTATACTGCCGTCTTTTTGAGTTATAATGGGAATTTGTTCAAAGTCTTGCCTGGTATAGCGTTTTCCTTTTAGCCGCAGTAATATTTCCCCTGCCTGGTCTTTTATTCGTCCTGAAGGGATATCCTTGCTATAGGCACTGATCTTTTCTGCCAGCTCAGTAAGGCTTAAATTATATTTTCTAAGGGTATATTTATCCACTTCAATGTGAATTTCATTGTCTCTAACACCAGAAAGTCTGACCAGGCTGACATGAGGAAGGGAAACCAGATCGTTCTTTATTTTTTGAGCCTGGCTTTTTAAAAAGGTCTCTTCTACCTGACCATAAAGGGCCAGATTTAAAACCTGACTTTTTCTGGTCAGCCTTTGTACTACAGGGTCTTCTGCTTCTTCTGGCAGAGTGGTCAGTCGATCTACTTCTGATTTAATATCATCATAAAGGGTATTAACATCAAAACCTTTTAATGCTTCTACCACAATGGTGGCTACTCCTTCAGAGGCAGTGGAGTCTATCTGTTTTACTCCAGAAAGGCCGGAAATGGCTTCTTCTATGGGTACTATAATCCCTTCTTCCACTTCTTCTGGAGCTGCCCCTGGATACACTACACTTATAATTACTTTATCCAGAGTAACTTCAGGAAAAATTTCTACTTTTAAGTTCAGACCCAGAATTATCCCTCCAACCAGGAGGAAAACCATAAGCAAATTAGTGGCTACATGATTTTGAGTAAACCACTGAATAACCTTTTGCATGTTATTCTACCCTTACTTTTAAGCCTGGTTTTACCTCTCCCAGAGGAGTTACTAAAATTTTATCACCATTTTGAAGTCCCTGCACCAGTACCTGATCTGAAGAACGTTGTAAGACTTTTACCTTTTTAAATTCAAGCTCCTGAGCGGCATTCAACGTCCAGACAGTATCCAGATCATGCAAACCAGAAACTGGAATAAAGGCAACATTATCTATTTGCCTGCCCTTAATAATTGTCTTTACAAAATCGCCAGGCCTTAATTGCCGGAACAAGATTTTCAAATAAACAGCAATCAATCTGGTATTTTCATCAACTACACCTCCAATTCTCACCACTTGAGCAGGAATTTTCTTCTCTAAAGAAGATGAAATTACTTCTGCACTACTACCTATAGTTAAATACTTTAATTCATCAGGACGAAGAAATACTTTCAGCTCAAGTGAATCTAAAGCATAAAACCTGGCCAGTTCTTTACCAGGCACCACATATTCCCCCAGACCTACATTTTTACTCAAAACAACTCCAGTATAAGGGGCAAATAATTCAGTACGCTTAAGGTTTAACCTGGCTTGTTCAAGGCCAGCCAGTGCATTTTCTTTTTGGGCCAGGGCCTGGTTTAGTTCTGGTTCTCTGGCGATTAAAGGAGGTACAGTGGCATTGGTTCCGTGTTCCAGTTGATAGGCCAAAATGGCCTGCTTAGCTGCTGCCCTGGTCAAAATGAGATTGCTTTCTGCCTGTTTCAGGGCTGCTTCAGCCTGCTTTAGGGCCAGGTTGTAGTTGGCAGGATCGAGTTTTACCAGAAGTTCACCTTTTTTTATTTTGCTGCCAGGTTTTAAATGGGAAGAGATATAAATTACTTTTCCTCCCACTTCCGGGACCAGGCCACCTGTTTCCTGGGCTTCTACTATTCCTTCTGCCTGTATAGTTATTTTAGTGGAAATAAGTTTTACGGTCTGAATTTTTACCAGAGGCAACGCATTTTGACGTTTGACTCTGGGTAGCGAAAGCGCTGATTTTTTCTGGCTTAAAAGAAACTTAAAGCCTGCAAAACCAAGTGCTGAGATGATAATAATTACCAGAACCCTACCAAGTATTTTTTTTAGCATAGACACCTCGTTTTACCAGCTTCCTCCCAGGGCTTTAACCAGATTAACCTGATTGGTTAAAATATCCAGCTTGTTTTGTTCCCAATTTAACAGGGTATCCAGATAATCTTCTTCTGTTTGTTTTAGTTCCAGAAGGGAAATACTTCCCTGGGCATATTTTATTTTTGCTAATTCAAGCTTTTTTTCCTGATTTTTTAAAGTATGCCAGATGTTTTGCCTTTGCCTGAAAAGAATTTGATGTAAACTTAAAACTGTTTCTACTTCTTTGAAAGCTGTCAGTAAAGTTTTGGCGTATTCTATTTCTCCCTGTTTATAATTTAAAATGGCAATTTCTTCTTCTTTTTTGAGTTTTTCGGCCTGAAAAATAGGTTGTAAAATGCCCATGGCCAGATTGAAAAGACTGCTTTCCGGGGTAAAAAGCTTTTCCAGTTCAGTACTGGCATAGCCAAAACTGGCTGTAAGACTTATCCGGGGAAATCTGGCTGCTCTGGCTATTTTGGCCCTGACTTTAAGATTGGCAAGATTTTCTTCCTGAGCCAGAATGTCTGGTCTTCTTCTTAAAAGTTCAGAAGGTATGCCAGGATTTATATTCAAAACATCCAGAGAAAAATTATCCCAGGTTTGAGAAGAAAAATCATTTTCAGGATAAGTTCCTAAAAGCAAGGATAAATTATAGGCTGTTTGTTTTAAGGAATTTTCCAGGCCTAAAAGAATATTTTCCCTTTGTTTCACCAGATTCTGGTAGTTAAGAAGATTTTCAAGGCTGATACTTCCATATTGGTATTTCAGGCGGGCCAGATTTTCTTTTTCCCGGGCAATTTGTAAAATCCGTTTTAAAAGCTGTCTCTTTTGTTTTAAAAATACCAGGGAAAAATAAGTACGAACAGTTTCGCTGATAAGACTCTGCCTTAAAGCAAGGTATTGATATTTGTTTTGCAGAAATTGATGCCATGCAGACTGACGTTCAAAAGATAGTTTTCGAAATAGGTCCAGTTCATAGCTAGCATAAAGGGTTAAGGAATAAATGTTGCCTAATGAATAAGTTGTGCCTCCCATAGGAGTAGAAACATGTTTGCCCTCTCTTATAACCTTGCCTTCAATATTTAACTCAGGATATAGATTTGCCTTTTCCTGATTATATCTTTTTTTTAATACCAAAATGGCCAGATTGTTCTTTTTAAGGTCTAAACTGTTTTGAAGTACCTGCTGGACAAGAGAATTTAAAATCGGATCTTTAAAACCTTCCCACCACTTATCTGAGATGGAGGTTTTAGCTGCAATTTGATTTAAGAAATCTGGCGCAATAGAAGGAGAAACACTTTTTTTTAGATGCAGACCAGTACTACAGCCTATCAGGGCAAAAGTTAAAATAAAAAAGATTCTAGTTTTCATCCTGGATACAAAGTCCTTTAAAACCATTGGTTAAGAGATCACTTATGGTACTGGCAACTAAGTCTTGCTGATTTTCTTTAGAGGAAAAAGGAAGAATTTTTAAGATATTTTCTCCTACCAGGTTAAAATGAATAGATATGGCAATAAGAGTAAGAGCATAAATCATTTTTTGTTCGCTGGAGAGTTTGCCAGGATAGATGCTTTCCAGAGTGGAGACCAAGAAATCCAGCATAGGACAAATAGCCTTTTGTAAAACCAGATCAAGAGCTTCACTGGGTTCACTTAATTCTTTTTGAATAAGTGCATGATGATATTTTTTAATATCCTGGGAAATGGGTCCAGTTAAATAACTTAAAATAACTTCTTTGACAAAGATATTTATACTCAGGCTCTCATAAGCTGCCAGACGTTGTTGAAGATAATGGCGCTGTTTTCTAGCCCGCTCTATCCAGAGTTCCTCAAATACGGCCAGGTATAGCCCCTTTTTGCTTCCAAAATAATAATTTACAGCACTTACATTGGCCCTGGCCTTAGTGGTTATTTCCCTTATGCTTACACCTTTAAATCCCTTTTCTCCAAAAAGCTTTTCAGCTACTTTCAGGATTTGTTCTCGCTTGTTTTCCTGACTCATATCCTCACCCGGTCAAAAAGTTTAAAGTCTTGCTTTATGCTTGTATGCTTGGGCAAAAGCGCATATTAAACAAACGTTTGTTTGTCAATACGGTTGAAATTGGTGGTTTCCCGCTACTGGCGGATGCACCCACTGCAAACTGTAATCAATAAGAACAAAACGTAACCTTTCCCAGCCCCATATTTGTACCTTTTCCTACATGAACCAGGGTGGCCATCTGCCACCATCTCCACCACCAGGAAGAAGTATTTTCCACAACCACTTTGCCAACCAGGCCGCCCAGAGGTACTTTTCTGTTTTGACGGCTTGAGTAACGCTTTAAATCCTTCCAATACAGTTCATCCTTCACAACGTGAGCCTGACTAAATGCTTTTTTAAGTTCTAGCCATAAATCCGGACCTATTAGTTTCTGTCCATTAAAAATGATGTTCAGCATTTCAAGCCTCCTAACCAAAGTTAAGAAAAAAAAATGGGCTCTTCGACGTTTAGTGTGGAATTTCAGATCAACTATAACGATACATGAAGTATTTCTCCGCTTATGTCTGAAATAGCATTTCTGCCGGACAACTACCCGGGTTATCATGGCAATGCCATCTAATTTCATGGTTGATTTCATTTAATGTA
>CAJXJU010000031.1 GCA_913055195.1 uncultured Desulfohalobiaceae bacterium
GATTGAATAAACGGCCCCAAAATGCGCCCTTGATTCATCCAACCGGAGAGCAATACACTAGACCAAGTTTTATCGTTCAATCGTGGTATTGGGTCCCAGCAAAGGAAGTTTTGAAGCGATTAGATGATATTAAACATCTCTGTTGGCTAACAGGATTCAGAGATGTAGCCCGCTCTACAGATGAACGCACCGCTATTTTTAGCCTCATACCTATAGCTGGAATAGGACACAGCACACCTTTGTTATTTGCAGAAAAAGAACAAATTAAATTCATACCGTCTTTTTTGGCTAATTTATCTTCTCTAATCTTTGATTATGTAACAAGACAAAAGATCGGTGGTACGAACTTTACCTTCCACTACGTCAAACAACTCCCCATCTTCTCCCCCGAAACCTACACCACCCCTCACCTGCTCTTCATCATCCCCCGCGTGCTTGAACTCACCTACACTGCCTGGGACATGAAGCCCTTTGCTGATGACATCTGGGCTGAGGCTGATGAGACTTTGCGCTCTGCCATTAGCAGACAATGGGAGAAAAACGCCAGTGCTACAGATAACAACAAAAACGCATCTCCACCTGACTGGCTGGAAATCCTCTATTCCTTAAACCCTGACAATCCCAACAAACACGCCTGCCCTTTGCCACCATTTATCTGGAATGAAGACCGCCGCGCAAGACTTAAAGCTGAACTGGACGCATTCTACGCCAGACTCTATGGCTTGACAGAAGAAGAGCTTCGCTACATCCTGGATCCACAGGATGTATTCGGCAAAGACTTTCCCGGCGAAACTTTCAGGGTGCTGAAAGAAAAGGAGATAAAGCAGTTTGGGGAGTATAGGACAAAAAGGTTAGTGTTGGAAGCGTGGGAGGGGTTAAATGATATTATTTGACCATAGATGCAGCTAGCTTACAATGCAAAACAATTGTTTTTGAGGCGTGCCATGCTTTTAACCTACCTGTTGATATTTATCCCATAAGTGTTTTTGGGTTGAATTTAGTTGTGAACATTTTTTCAGAAGATCCTTGACGTCCGAGAATGGTCTTTGTTAATTTATGTGACATAACTGTTTAGATAAAAGGATGAAAGGATCTTTTTAGGGAGTTGTTCTTCGTGAGTTTGATAGAATATATGGTTATTTTGGTTAACAGATTATGTTAAGCTCACGAAAAAATGATTTTTTCTAATAAAACTGTTGGGCAAATAAACAGGGATAATGTTATGCGTTTTATTCATCATGATCTAGGCTATAGAAAATCAGGTGAGATTGTAGAAATATATCTTCAAAGAAATGCTGCTTAAGAAAGCTTCTTATTATCCGATTTTGAAATATGGTTAACAGAAGAAGCTTCAGAAGATTTTTATGAATGGTATTCACGAGAACATGGCGGATTTGAGCCTGATTTAACGAATAGAAATTTTTGGGATAAACATTTATGGTAGATGTTTTTGTATAATAATAGGGTACACTTGATCGCGACTTCCCTGGCACTCCATAGCGGATAGTGCTCTTTGTCGTAAAGTGAAATATATTTAAGGAGGTGACTAGAGTGAACATATTATATAAAAATGCTAACAATATTTCTAAGCGACGGAATGACGACTATTGGTATGATATAATGGTCCAAAATTATTACATAGATAAGTTAAAAAACCTTGACTCAAAAGAACTAGATAAAGAATTCAACACTGCACTAAAGCTTTTTGTTTCTCTTTTAAATAAACTATCCCAAAAAGAAAAAAAAGCATTTATTAATCTATTTGCTCAATTAATTGAATTTTATATAGAAAATAAAATTGAAAAAGAACTTTACAAATCGTTTACCAAAATATTGAAAATTCAATAAGGGGTTGCTATGAGTAATAATTTACGAAATACAAATCATTCAAATGATACCCAAGAGAACGATTTAAGTGGTATCATTCCCGATGATATATTAGAAAATATCCCAGGTGAAGACAAAGGAAAGATAGCGGCAATCATTAAACATACGATGATATCTGGCGTAATGCGATCCAAAAATCCTCTATCAGACAAAATAACACCGGAACATATCTCAGAAATTATAAAAAATTCAAACGAACAGGATATAAGAGATAGAGAGGAACGAAAAAGTGAACGCAACTATAATCTACTATTGTTAATAATTGCATTACTTTTTATTGCATTTTTAATAATATTTTTGAAGAAAAACGAACAGCTACTTATAAAAATAATAATCGGAATAGTTTCTTTCATTGGAGGCTACGGATTTGGCAAAACCAAACAAAGATCAAATTCGTAATAGATATGAGACGATGGGTGCGTTCGATAGTTGAAACAAAGGGACAGGCGAATAATGATTGACACTGGTGCCGAATGAGGTTATTTTTCCAGGGCGTTTTAAGTGGGGAAATGGATAGGAGGTAATTTTATGCCAAGGATAGCAAGGTTTTTAAGAGAAGATGAGCCAACAATATATCATGTAATATCGAGGACAGCGCTGGATGGATTGCCGTTTAAGGATACGGACAAGGAATATCTGGTAGAGCTTATTAAAAAATGGAGCAGGATATTTTTTGTGGATGTTTTGGGATTTGCCATCATGGGCAATCATTTTCATCTGGTGGTAAGAATGTATCCAGAGAGTGAAGTAAGTAATGAGGAAGTAAAAAAGCGTTATATGAAGCTATATGATTTAAACCGTCCAGGGCCAGAGATGGAACTGGAAAAGTTCAGGAAAAAATTGTGCAGTTTGTCGTGGTATGTGAAGGAGATAAAGCAGGGATTTAGCAGGTATTTTAATAAGAAATATGGCAGAAAAGGTTTTTTATGGGGGGATAGATTTAAGAGTTTGATAGTGGAAGATGGGTTGACCCTGGTAAATTTACTGGCCTATGTGGATTTGAATCCTGTGCGTGCTGGGATTGTTAAGAGGCCGGAAGAATACAGATGGTGTTCTCTGGGTTATCATATTCAGTCGGGGAATAAAGATAAATTGCTAAGTGTGGATTTTGGGATGAAGGAATGGAATGAATTTGATGAGAAGGAGATAGTGAGGAAATACAGGGAGTTTGTATATGAGACAGGAGCAATAGATACAGGTAAGGGGGCAGTTATTGCGGAAGAGATGGTGGCAGAGGAGAGGAAGAAGGGTTTTAGATTGAAAAGAGTGGAGTTGTTCAGGTATAGATGTAGATATTTTACAGATGCGGGAGTGTTGGGGAGCAAGAGATTTGTGCAGGAAATTTTTGACGAGGTGAAAAGTTTATTAGGTTCAAAGGATGAACGCAGGTTTGTAGCCTTGTTGACAGGTGTAGGGGTCTATTCGTTAAAAAGGTTGCGGAGAGAAGCGTAATCGCGTGAGTTTTTTAACTCTCTGGATTGATTGGCGTGCCAGAAACTAGATTGTTGCAGGCACGTTTTGCTTAGTTGGGTATTTACAAGATGATAGTAAAAAGTGAATATAATAAGATTAAACCCTACACGACTAAAGATAGTTCTCTAATCCGTGAACTAATGCATCCAAATGTACATGGAAATGCTAATTTAAGTCTGGCAGAAGCAATTGTCCCGGTTGGATCTACAACTTTTCTACATAAGCATCATCAATCTGAAGAAATATACCATATTCTCGAAGGTAGTGGATTAATGATCATCAGAAACAAGAAGTTCGAAGTTAGAGCCGGTGACACTATCTATATCCCTCCTGGGGAGCCACATCAGATTCAGAATAGTGGTCAAATCCCTTTGAGGTTTTTATGTTGTTGTTCACCTCCTTACTCTCATGATGATACAGAACTGTTGTAAGGTCAAAATAAATTGCGGTGTGCGCCTTTATCTTACCATCTTATCCGTTTATTATTAATGCTGTTCGTGAAATCGATAATGATCTGATTATGCCGATGAGGGAGCTGAAAACGATCAATTGACGTTTGACGAGATATCTCTCCCAATTTTTAATGGGGAAATATATGAAAACAGAAGAATTTGTTAAAACAAGAGTTTTCAAATATTATTGGAAAGATGATATAAATTGTGCAACAACTACACTGAAGATTTTATCAGAAGTTTTTGAGATAGAATTAAACAAGCAAGTAATTGATGCAGCCATAGGCATGCATGGTGCAGGCAAATATGGTGCACAATGTGGGGTAGTTGAAGGAACTTTGATGTTTCTTGGAATTTTCGGAAGGGAAAACAACATTCCTGACAATATAATTGTTGACTCTTGTAGAGAATTTGCCAACCAATTTGAAAATGAATTTAATAGTTTGCAATGTAGTATTTTAAGACCAGAAGGTTTTCACCCGGATAATCCACCTCATCTATGTGAACCTCTTACATGTAAAGCTGTTGAATTTTCCATTAATTTTATTTCAGCTTTGAGAGAAAGGTTAAAACAGTGCACCTGAGCCAAAATGCTGGCGTATTTTGGCTAAAGAACCCTGTCTCTCGCCTTATTCACAATACTAATGAATTCCCGTCCAACAAATAGATTCTTTATATTTTGCCAGTGTGTCCAAATCCTCCAGCACCTCTTTGGGTAGGAGTCAGGTTGCTTACGGGAATGATATTGGCCGTGTAAACAGGCATAAACACCAGTTGAGCTATGCGCTGGCCCCTGGACACGATCCTTTGCTCTTTTGATGTGTTGAGCAGGGAGACAATGATTTCCCCGCGATAATCCGGGTCAATAACGCCGACACCCTGGCTGACAACAAGTCCTTCCTTTGTTCCCAGACCGCTTCTGGAAAAGACAAAAGCTGCTATGCCGCGTTTTGTTATCTCAATGGCAACTCCGGTCGGAAAAGCGTATCTTTGTCCGGGCGCGAGGACTATTTGATCCTGGTCAATACAGGCCCGCAGGTCAATACCTGCTGAATAAGGGGTGGCGTAATGAAAGTTTTCCGGGGTGCATAGATTGCTTAAAAACTTGACTTTAACATCGACTTCGTAATTTGTGGACATTGTTTCGCTCTGCTGGTAGTTTTAGTTTATTCTGTGGACATAAAAGATTTATTTTAGGGTTTTCTGGTTGGTTCTGCAAGGGAATTTAGCAACCTTAATTTGGGGGTATTGAATGTACAGAGTATGCTTTTTTTTAATAATAATGGCATTTTTTAGTGTGTGGCCTGGAAACCATAACACCAGATGGCTCTGTGGCTCGACAGATTTTTCTTTTGAACAAACGGATGGTACAAGAGTTGGGTTTGCGCAGGAGCAGGGGGATGAGACCTGGGGAACTGAGGATCAAACCGGTATTTTTATTGGTCAGGACAAAAGTGGCGATTATCTGCTGGAAGTTCGGCCAAAAGAGCAGAATCAGACATCGCCCTATGATTTTGGGCAGATAAATATTCATCCTGAGATTTACCTGCCAGATGGCTCAAAGGATAGTTCAGAGTAATTTTATAAGGAGAAGACTATGCGACCCTTAAAAATTTATAGTGTGATTCCAAGATTGCCGGAAGAATTAATGCCATTATGGGATCTGGCTTATAATTTCTGGTTTACATGGAAGCATGAAATTGCCGAGCTCTTCAGTCAGATAGACCACGGTCTGTGGAGAAGAAGCCAGCAGAATCCGGTCTGGTTTTTAAATCATCTCGACCAGGAGAAATTGGAAATCCTTGCCAGGGACGTTTTTTTTCTGGAAAGACTCGGGCATGTTAAAAACAGTCTGGCCGAATATAAAGATAGACCTGAGAAGGGATTATCGGAGTTCTTTGACCATGAATATCCTGTGATTGCCTATTTTAGCGCTGAGTACGGGCTTGCCCTTTGTTTGCCTATTTATTCAGGGGGTCTGGGTGTTCTAGCTGGTGATCATTTAAAATCAGCCAGTGATTTGAATTTGCCCCTGGTGGGTATAGGGCTTTGTTATCAACAGGGCTACTTCAGACAATACCTGACCCACGATAGCTGGCAGCAGGAAAGGTATCCCATGAATGACTTTGAGCAGATGCCACTTGTTCTGGAAAAGGATGACCAGGGTGAGCCATTGAGTGTAGAAGTGCAGTTGGCCGAGCGTGTGGTCAATGCCCGGATCTGGCGGGCAGATGTTGGACGAATAAAGCTCTATCTCCTGGATACCAATGTGTCTGAAAATGATCCTCGAGACAGAAAAATCACTGGCCAGCTTTACGGCGGGGACCTTGAAATGCGTTTAAAGCAGGAGATTGTTCTGGGCATTGGCGGGATCAGGGCATTAAAGGTTTTGGGCCTGGCTCCGAGGGTTATCCATATGAATGAAGGGCATTCTGCTTTTGCCGGCCTGGAGCGAATCAGGGTCTTCATGCGTGATTTTGGTTTGTCCTTTGAAGCTGCTCAGGAGCTTGTTGCTTCAAGCAGTGTTTTTACCACACATACCCCTGTCCCGGCTGGAAATGATCGTTTTCCCCCGGATTTAATGCAAAAATATTTTGAAGAATATGCCCGGGAACTGGGTCTGGCGTTTAAAGTTTTTCTGGCCCTGGGTCGTGAAGATCAGCGTGATGATCTTGAAACCTTTTGTATGACTGTTCTGGCCCTGCGTCTGTCTCGTTTCAACAATGGCGTGAGCAACTTACACGGTCAGGTCTCCAGAAATCTGTGGAAAAAAGTCTGGCCCCAGTATCCTGTAGATGATGTCCCTATTGGATCTATTACCAATGGAGTGCATATTCCCTCCTGGGTAGCTCCGTATATTTCTTATTTGTTTGATCGCTATTTGGGCTCAAACTGGCGTGAAGATCCTGATTGTGAGCGGGTCTGGCAACAGTCTGAAGCTATTCCTGACGCAGAACTATGGCGGACTCATGAAAGACTAAGGGAAAGGCTGATAGACTTTGTGCGTTATCGTTTGAGGGAGCAGATTTTGTCCAGAGGAGGGCGCAGATATGAGCTGGAACTGGCAGAAGATGTACTTGATCCAGCAGCCCTGACCATTGGTTTTGCCCGCAGATTTGCCGTGTATAAAAGGGCCAATCTTATTTTAAAGGATGTGCGGCGGTTTTTGAACATTATCCAGAATACAAAATATCCGGTTCAGTTTATTTTTGCCGGCAAGGCCCATCCCAGAGATGAGGAAGGCAAGAAGATCATTCAACAAATTGTTCGACTCTGTCAGAGAGAGGACTGTCGCCTGAGTGTTGTCTTCTTAGAGGACTATGATTTAGAAATTGCCCGGCACATGGTCCAGGGGTGCGATGTATGGTTGAATACTCCGCGGCGGCCTCTGGAAGCCTGTGGAACAAGCGGAATGAAAGCAGTAGCCAATGGAGTGCTTCATTTTAGTACCCTGGATGGATGGTGGGCCGAAGCTTACCAGCCCGGTAACAGTGTGGGCTGGGCCATTGGCAGCGGAGAAGAATACGAAGATAATGATTATCAGGATTTTGTAGAAAGTCAGATTTTATATAATATTTTAGAGAAAGAAATAATTCCTCTTTTTTATGATCGAGGCCATGGCAATTTGCCCCGGGAGTGGATCAGGAAGATGAAAAATGGCCTTAAGCTTCTGGCTCCAATATATAGTGCCCATCGCATGGTAGAAGACTATGTGCAGCTGGCTTATTTGCCTGCTTATAAAAATTATCTGGCACTTTCCCGGGATAACTTTACTTCCGCTAAAGAACTGGCTGCCTGGAGAATGGACTTGATGACCAAGTGGAGTGATGTAAAAATCAGGAATGTACGCTATCAACCCTTTGATGAGATTTTTGCCGGTGATAAGGTCCAGGTCCAGGCTGAACTTTTTGTTAATGGCTTAAGCCCGGAAGACATCAGCGTGGAGATTTATGCTGGTGCAGTGGATGTGCAGGGCAATTTCACTAACCGCAGAACAGAAACCATGCAGCCCAAGGCCCAGACCAGTGATGGCTGGATTGTTTATGAAGGGCACATAACGCCTGATATCACAGGCAGGTTTGGGTTTACTGTCAGGGTACTTCCTAATCATCCTCTTCTTTTAGACCCACACTGCCTGGGATTGATTCATTGGGCACAGTGACGCGGGGGAGAAGAAGTCAGGAAGTTGAGAAGATGGGAAGATAGGAAGTAGTGTGAAAAAAAGGATCAGAGCAGATATTTTATTATATGAACAGGGCCTGGCTGAGTCCAGAGAAAAGGCCAGGCGACTGATTATGGCCGGCCAGGTGTTTATTGAAGAAGATGGTCAGCAGACGCTTGTGAGCAAACCTGGTCAGAGTGTTGATCCCGAATCCTGTTTAAAGGTCAAAGAGCAGGAACGCTTTGTCAGTCGCGGAGGTTATAAGCTATTAACAGCCATAGAACATTTTAAGGTGGATGTTGAGGATAAAGTTTGTCTGGATGTAGGGGCCTCAACCGGAGGATTTACTGATTGCCTGCTTCAGATGGGTGCAAGGAAAGTGTATGCCCTGGATGTAGGGTATGGTCAGTTGCACTGGAAACTGCGGCAAGATCCGCGCGTGATCAATCTGGAAAAGACAAATGTCAGATATGCTTCAGCAGATTTGCTTCCAGAACAAGTTCAGTTGATAGTTCTGGATTGTTCCTTTATTTCCTTGCGTCTGACCTTGCCTGCAAGTCTTAAGTTTCTGGCTCCAGCAGGTGAGGTTATTGCTCTGGTTAAACCTCAGTTTGAGGTGGGCCGCGGACAGACCATAAAAGGGGTAGTTAAATCGCGGGAAAAGATAAACGAGGTTTTGAGCAATCTGGTTGATTTTGCGCAAAATGAGCTTGGCCTTGAATTTTTAGGCTCTGTTCCAGCCATGATCAGGGGACCAAAAGGGAATCAAGAGTATCTGGTTTATTTGAGGGCAAAAGGCTAAGGGGTAAGGGGTAAGGGTTAAGGGTTAAGGGGTAAGGGTTAAGGGTTAAGGGGTAAGATTATAAAACTCAACTTTCGGAGTTCCGAAAGTT
>CAJXJU010000032.1 GCA_913055195.1 uncultured Desulfohalobiaceae bacterium
CAGATTTATCATTTCTTTTTCATCATATACACGGCCTGCGTAGTTGATGCGTGAGGTTCCTGGAACAAATTTACTATGCTGAATCGGTTCACGGATTTCCTGATAAAAACGCCGAACATTATTCAGAGTCAATATTTTTAGAACCTGTTCAAGAAAGTCTGGTTCAACTCTGGCAATCTTTTTAATAATAATACTCTTATTCAACAAAAATATTTTATCTAAATGGACATAAGAGGAAAATGGTAAAAGCCCATCCGGGATATCCAGAGTAAAGCAAGAGGCACGCGATTGTTTTGTGGTTATAAAAACAAAGGAAATATCACCATATTCATCGGGTTCTGATATAGCCAGGGCTGGCCTTGCCTTGACGGTTGTAAGGTCTGTAAACGGAAAAGGTATTTTAAAAATCGTTCCAGTGTATTTAAATATCATTCCAAACATCCTCGCTCGTATCTCCTAGAATTTGCGTGGCAAAAGCTGTTTTTTCCTCAAGCCTCATAATATTCTCAGACACAATAGACAGCTTTTCCTTCTCCTCCAAAGGCAACACAATTATTTCAACCTTATCACCATATTCTTCTGGAATGTCTATTGCTTTGATTGCAGTTCTATTTACTATTTTCTTGATTGCCTGCATTGGTTACTCCTTTAGCTATATTCTTTAGCCAAACATTCAAAATTATATTTGTGCTGTGCTAATGTATATTCCTCATCCTCATCAGGGTCCCAATTTCCATATTTTTCCCATTTTTCTTTATCAGTTAATTCTTCAAAAATATCATTATCTGTCAAATCATCATTGTTAGAATCTAAAACTTTTATACTTATAACACTATCTTTTAGCTGCTTTAATAAACTAATTAAAAATTCACTTTGTGTATCTTTAACTTTAATTTGTAGTAGCATTCTCATCTCCTTTCTATGATACGCCTGCAAAACTGAGTGTTTGCAAGCAATGTTGATTAATTCGAGCAGATTACGAAATTACAATTTTGCAAAAAACAAAATTTTAACTTTTCGCAGCCAGTTCTTTTATGTAAAAATCCTATCTCTATCATTCAGCATTACCTCCGGCCCACTCAACCCCCTTTTTCCTTGCATCTGCAATACAAGTGTTTGCGTTGATAAATCACAGGCCTTTAACGAAACAGCAAATTCACTCCAAATATAATTATCAACTTCTGATGTAATATAGGCCACAATATAATCATTTTGATCAATATCAGATTGACCTAAAATTACAGCAGGGCGTATTTTTGAATTTTTAAAATTTGTATAAGGAAAATCCAGGAAAACAATTTCTCCTACTCTATTTGAGGCCAAAGCAATCCTCCCAGTCTATATTATTATCATCTTCATCATTAAAAAAATTATACAGTCCAATCATTTTAAATTCTTCCTCACTGGTTGGAGGAGTAATTCTAAACCCATCAAGAGGTATATATCTCTTTGCTTCCTCTTCTGGTTCCAATACAATAATTAATCTCGCACGTTTAATATTCCGTGGTATTTCACCATATATCTCAATTTTACCATCTTTATAATATCCATGAATCGCCTGCATCGTATTCTCCTCTTATAGTAAAAATCTTCATCCTTAATTCAACATTCATCATTCAAAATTCAAAATTACATCAGCCATATAATCCACCATCTCTTCCCTCATCCCCGGATACACCCCAACCCAGAATGTTCTCTCCATAACCATATCCGTATTCTTTAACTCCCCAACAACTCTAAACCCTTCACCTTTTGCCCTCATCTCATCAAAACAAGGATGCTTTAAAAGATTGCCTGCAAACAGCATCCTGGTCTGAATGCCATTCTTCTCCAGATGATCTACTATCTCATCCCGCGTAAATCCCGCATTTTCCCGCACTGTCAATAAAAATCCAAACCAACTGGGGTCTGAATTCGGAGTCGGCTCAGGCAAAATAAACTTATCCTCCAGTTCTGAAAGCCCATCCCTTAACCTTTGCCAATTCCGTTTTCTTGCTTCGATAAATTCAGGCAATTTTTCCAGTTGCGCGCACCCAATGGCTGCCTGCATATCAGTAACCTTAAGATTGTATCCAAAGTGAGAATAGACATATTTATGATCATAACCAAAAGGAAGTTCGCCAAACTGCTGACTAAACCGCTTACCGCATGTATTATCCCGTCCTGAAGCACACCAGCAATCACGTCCCCAATCCCGAAAGGAATCAATAAGCCGCTTTAAAGTTACATCATTGGTATAAACTGCCCCACCTTCGCCCATTGTTATGTGATGCGGCGGATAAAAGCTGGATGTTCCAATATCACCTATAGTACCTGTATATTTCCACTCGCCATTATAAAAATACCTGGAACCTAAGGCATCACAGTTATCTTCTATAAGCCATAGTCCATGCCTGTGGCAAAATTCTTTAACCGTTCCAATATCAAACGGATTTCCCAGAGTATGAGCCAGCATGACCGCTTTTGTTTTTTCAGATACAGCCTTTTCCAATTGCGAACAGTCAATATTATAATAAGGCAATTCAATATCAACAAAAACTGGCACAGCACCATATTGAATAATTGGAGCAACAGTGGTGGGAAATCCAGCAGCTACGGTTATGACTTCATCTCCTTTTTTAATCCTTCTGTCTCCCAGCTTAGATGAGGTCAATGCCATAAATGCCAGAAGATTGGCTGAAGAGCCGGAATTGGTTAAAGAACAGTATTTGACACCAAGAAACTCAGCAAAACTTTTCTCAAACTTTTCAGCATAACGTCCAGTTGTCAGCCAGAAATCCAGGGCAGAATCCACCAGATTTATCATTTCTTTTTCATCATATACACGGCCTGCGTAGTTGATGCGTGAGTTGCCTGGAATGAAAAATGATGGAGATGAAGCATGAAACAATTTTACATAATTTTTAGTATGATAAAAAAGAAATTTTCTCACAACTTTGTCAAAAGAACTCTTTTTAAGCCTTCCTATTTTTCCTGACAAAAAATTTTTATTGCTAATACAGGCTTTAAACAACAAAACCCTGGAAGGCTTAATAGAACCATCTTCCATGTCTTCAGAAATAAGTAAAATCTCATCGTCCCTTATAATATCTACTGGCTTTGATGTCATCGGAAGGTAATAAAAATCGCTCTTATCCAGCAACCTGACAATAACAACTGGTCTGGCTTTTCGTGCATTTGTGTCAGTATAGCCAACCTCAAGCCACCATATTTCTCCTTCTCTCATGACCACTCCTCTCTATTCTCTTCACCATATTCCTCATCTAATTTGCTCATGTGGAAAAGATGAATAGATTCATTAAATTTTTTTTCTTCTTCATCATCCCACTCCCACTGATAAACAATATCAGTTTTTTTAGTAGGCAGCACTATAATATAAAGATTCGCTTCTTCAATATTTTCAATAGATTCCAACAGTTCAACCTTGCCATTTCTATATATTCCCTTTACTGCCAGCATTTTAAATCTCCTCTCTTAATTGAATTACTAATATCAGGTAAAAATACAATCTCTATTATTCAGCATTACCTCCAGCCCACTCAATCCCCTTTTCCCTTGCATCCGCAATATAGGAACTCAAATCCTCTTCAGTTAAAATCTTATCCTTCTCATAATAATTTTTATACCAATTCACTGTCTTTTTAAAAGTTGTGTCACTATCCCATACATCTCTCCACTTAAGAAGCATATAAGCTTTAGAACAATCCAGCTTTAAAAGTCCTGCTTCATGTGGCTGATCCACATCTTGATTAATTTCATAATCAATCTTATCCTAATACTTTTTGATGTTTTCTACCACCTCTTTTACTGTAATAGCTCCCTGTTCCCCTGGCCCAAAATTCCAGGCCTGAGCAAACTCTTTTTTACCCTCAAACAACTTTTGACCAAGCATTAAATAACCGCTTAAAGGCTCTAATACATGCTGCCAGGGCATGGTTGCCCGCGGATTTCTGATTACAACTTTCTTACCCTCACTGACAGCCACCATTATATCTGTCATCAATCTGTCCTTTGCCCAATCCCCACCACCAATCACATTTCCAGCCCGGCAACTTGCCAGTAAAACATTATGACTTTTGCCATATTCATTCACATTAAAAAAAGAATTTCTATATGAGCTTGTTACAAGCTCGGCACACCCTTTTGAAGCACTATAGGGATCATATCCTCCCATTGGGTCGTTTTCTCTGTATCCCCAGACCCATTCCTTATTTTCATAACATTTGTCACTTGTAATATTGACTATGGCCCTAACAGACTTTGTATTTCTACAGGCTTCAAAAACCTTCAATGTCCCGATCACATTTGTCTCAAATGTCTCAACAGGTTCTTTATATGATAATCTCACCAGAGGCTGGGCTGCAAGATGAAAAACAATCTCAGGCTGATATTGAGCAAAAACAATATTTAATCTGTCACTATCTCGTATATCTCCGATAACTGAAACCATATCCAGATCAAGTAGCTCAAAATGATTTGGACTTGTTGGAGGTTCCAGAGAATAGCCAATAACTTTTGCGCCCATTTGAATTAACCAGAAGCAAAGCCAGGAACCCTTAAATCCTGTATGTCCGGTGACCAATACTGTCTTATTATTGTAAATACCGTTAAATAATGTTGAATATTGGATGTTGGATGCTGGATTATTTTTCATTATTATTTCCATATTTTCCATTTTGCTTTACCAGCATCCCACATCTTATTAAGTTGAATTTTATCTCTTAAGGTATCCATACATTTCCAGAATCCAGTATGTTTATAAGTATATAATTCACCATCTTTAGCAAGATTTTCAAGTGGGGTTCTCTCAAAAATTGTTGCATCACCTTCTGTGATATAATCCAGTACTTTTGGCTCGCATACAAAAAAACCGCCATTGATCCAGGCTCCATCACCTTTTGGTTTCTCTAAAAACCTGGTAACCTTATTTTCGTCTTCTATACTCAATGCCCCAAATCTTCCCTCTGGCTGAACAGAAGTCATTGTGATAGCTTTCCCATGTGATTTGTGGAAATTTAAAAGCCTCTTAATATCTATATCTGCTACACCATCACCATAAGTAAGCATGAATGTTTCATTTCCTATAAATTTTTCAGCCCTTTTTATTCTTCCCCCCGGTCATGGTATTAATTCCTGTATCAAGTAGTGTAACTTTCCATGGTTCACTTGAGCAAGTATGAACTTCCATTTTATTACTTTTTAAATCTATAGTTACATCACTTTGGTGCAAAAAATAATTGGCAAAATACTCTTTAATATAGTATCCTTTGTAACCAAGCAATATAACAAATTCATTAAAACCATAGTGAGAATATATTTTCATAATATGCTAGAGAATAGGCTTTCCACCGATTTCCACCATAGGTTTTGGTCTAACATCTGTCTCTTCTGACAACCTGGTTCCAAAACCTCCTGCCAGGATTAATACTTTCATAATGATCCTCCTAAAATTCTCATACAGCTCGATAGTGATTGGCTGATAAAACAGTAAAATAAACAATTAGCATATCTTTGTCACCTATTTTCTCCCAATACAAAAATAAGCAAATCCCTTTTCTGCCAGAAGTTCAGGTGAATACAAATTACGTCCGTCAAAAACTATTGGCGCTGATAATTCTTCTTTTATCTTTAAAAAGTCAGGGTTCCTGAACTGGTTCCATTCTGTGACAACAGCCAGAGCATTTGCACCCTTCAAAACAGCATACTGTTCATCCAATACATCCACCAATTCATTGTCTTTTAATATTTTTCGAGCATTTTTGCCAGCCTCAGGATCAAAGGCCTGGATACGCATTCCCCTGGAGGTCAACTCTTCAATAATCTCCAATGAAGGAGCTTCCCGCATATCATCTGTATTGGCCTTAAAAGCTAATCCCCACAAAGCCAGAACCTTCCCTTCAACTCCGCCTTGATGCTCAAAATAATCAATGATTTTCCTGGCTAACACCCTTTTTTGCCTTTTATTTACCTCATCCACTGCTTCTAAAAGTTCAGGCTGGAATCCGCTTTCATTGGCAGTTTGAATCAGGGCCTTGACGTCCTTGGGAAAACACGATCCGCCATAGCCAACACCCGGATAAATAAAATGATAGCCAATACGGTGATCTGAACCTATGCCTATGCGCACATCACGCACATCAGCTCCGACGCGTTCACAGATATTGGCAATTTCATTGATAAATGAAATCTTCGTGGCCAGCATGCAATTGGCTGCATATTTAGTCATCTCTGCACTGCGCACAGACATAACAATCAACTTATCTCTGCTGCGCGCAAATGGGGCATACAATGCCTTTAACAGCTCTGCTGTCCGTATATTATCCGTTCCCACAACAACTCTGTCCGGCTTCATAAAGTCATTAACAGCATCACCTTCTTTTAAAAATTCAGGATTGGAAACAACATCAAACTCCAGGTGTGCCTCTCTTTTATTCAATTCTTCCTGAATTATGGATCTGACCTTATCAGCAGTGCCCACGGGTACTGTGGACTTGTCCACCACTATCTTATAATCTTCCATATGCTGGCCTATATCCTTAGCTACCTGAAAAACATAGGATAAGTCAGCACTGCCATCTTCTCTGGGTGGAGTGCCCACACAAATGAAAACAAAGAGGGAGTCTTTAAGCCCTTCTCTTATATCTGTAGTGAATAAAAGCCGACCCTGAGCATGGTTTCTCCTGACCAATTCCTCCAAACCAGGTTCATAGATATGCACCCGTCCATTGCGTAAGCTTTCGACTACTTGCGGATTTATATCCACACAATAAACCTTATTACCCATTTCAGCAAAACAGGCAGCAGAGACAAGACCTACATACCCGGTGCCTACAATACATATATTCATTATTTTTTTGCCCTCCTTTCTATCTAGCATTTTCTAAAAAAATAATATAATTACTTCAAAAGGTCAAAAAAAAAGGAGACCATTAATGAGCATTTTAATCAAAAATGTTTATCTGGAATCTAACAAGGTGGATGTCTATATTCGAGGCAATCGTTTTGAAAAGATTGGGCAGAATTTAAAAGAGCAGGCCGATGTAATTATTGATGGCACTGACAGGGCTATTTTGCCTTCTTTTGTCAATGGGCACACACACGCTGCCATGACCTTGCTCAGGGGGTATGCTGACGATCTGGAGCTACACACCTGGCTTACCCGGCACATCTGGCCTTTTGAACAGACACTAACTTCAGAAGATGTGTATCTGGGAACCAAACTGGCCTGTCTGGAAATGATCAAATCCGGAACTACCTTTTTTAGTGATATGTACTGGTATATGGACGGAACATTACAGGCTGTTCAGGAAATGGGCCTGCGCGCGGCCCTGTCTTCTGTTTTTATTGATTTTAACGACCCTAAAAAGGCCAAAAAATTCAGAAAACGAACCAGAGAATTCTTTGCCAATCATACAAACACAGAAAGAATAATCTTCACATTAGGCCCCCATGCCATCTATACCGTATCCAGAGAGTCGCTCACCTGGCTCAAAGAATTTGCCCGGGAAAAAGACCTCCTCATTCATATACACGTTGCTGAGACCAGAAAAGAAGTAGAGGACTGTATTAAGGAGCATGGACTGACTCCAGTGCGCTATTTAGACAAAATTGGATTTTTGGGTCCCAACATCATTTCCTGCCATAATATCTGGGTTGATGAAGAGGAAATGGACATTTTAGCTCAAAATGAGGTAAAAATTGTACATAATCCCATATCAAATATGAAGCTTGCCTCTGGCATTTTTCCTTATGCAAAATTAAAGGAACGCGGCTTGATTATTGGACTGGGCACGGATGGTTGCGCGTCCAATAACAATCTGGACATGTTCGAAGAGATGAAAGTAGCTTCGCTTCTGGCCAAAATATCATCAGATGACCCAACAAATTTTACAGCTAAAGAGGCCTTTGACTGCGCAACTGTTAATGGGGCAAGGATTTTTGGTCTGGATATGGGAGAAATTGCTCCAGGTAAACTTGCTGATTGTATTCTGGTCGATTTAAACCACCCGCAACTTGTACCCAACCACAACCTGATCTCAAATATTGTTTACGCGGCCTCAGGTGATTGTGTAGTTACCACCATTTGTAATGGTAAAATACTTATGCAAGACAGAGTAGTACCTGGAGAAAAAGAACTGGTTGCTGAAGTTAAAGATAGGATCAGAGAAAAATTAGGGCAAAAAGCCAATGGCTAAAGGTTGAGGAGGATATTATTAGAGCAATACTTATCATTTACACTGGTCAGGGCAAAGGAAAAACATCCGCTGCAGTGGGCCAGGCCATAAGAGCCCTGGGCCAGGGCTTTAAAGTAGTTTTTGGGCAATTTCTTAAACGAAACGGCCAGGCTGGCGAACAAAAGGTATTAAAAGAGCTTCTCGATGAAAATTTCTGGGCCTCTGGCATTGGTTTCTTTCGCTTTGGGACCGAAAAGAAAAAACACCAAAAAAAGGCCCTGGAACTTCTGGAGTGGGCAGAGCAAAAAATAGATTCTGGCATAGACATGCTGATTCTGGATGAGGCCATTTATGCCTTAAATATGAAACTACTGCGAAAGCAGGATATAGAAAAACTTATCACTCATTGTAGAAAACATGATGTGCATTTAGTTCTCACAGGCAGAAATTCCCCGGAATGGTTAACCACCCTGGCTGACCTGGTTTCAGAAATAAAGGAAGTTAAGCACCCATATCAAAAAGGAATAAAGGCCCAAAAAGGAATAGAATATTAAATAACTCAACTTTCTGAGTTGAAAAAATATCCAATATTTTCAATCAGTTACAGAGTCGAATTGTCAGTGTATTCAGTTTTCAGGAAA
>CAJXJU010000033.1 GCA_913055195.1 uncultured Desulfohalobiaceae bacterium
CTCAAGAGCGTCTATCAGCCTGGTATAATGTTTGTCCGGGTCATACCAGACAACTATTCCGTGCTCCTGTATCTGTTTTTCAATAAGGTTTAAGAGTTCATCAGTAACTTTGCCCATATTTTTATCAATACTCCCTGAATTTAGATGCAAAAACTTACTACAAAAGTTCACTGAGTTTAATAGAAGGATTTCTACTTCGTTTAAATTGCTCCAGTAAAATGCCCTTATTGCGTAAATTCAATTTTTTCTTTTCAAAAAAAACTTTTTTCATAGAATGTCTTAAATAGACAATAAAACAAAAAATATTAGATTTTAATTCTTCATTTTGTAAAACCCTCTTCCACGTACTAACTTGTTTTTCTTTATCAGTTAATTCATTTTCATTCAATGAACCACAAAGAATTTCAATAACTAGTAACATATTGTATTTTTTTATGAAAATAATACAGTCACAATATTTTATATATCCATATTTTTTTAGTATTTGCCTCCCCTTTTCATTTTCTGTATCAAAAATTTCCACGTCTTCTAAATCTATCTCTATTCGACATTTGCCTTCTTTACAGTGTTCTTTTTGAATTAATAGTTGTTGCAATTTATTTTGACACATTAGACTTTATCCTCTGAAACAAAAAATTATCAATTTTTTCTGAAATGCCCACGATTTCATCTAAAACTTCTTCAAAAGCATCAGTATCTATTCCATGTTCTGTAATTTCAATATTTTTTAATTCAACTTCTTTTTTCTTTTCTTTAAAGAAATAACATCCAACTTCTTCAGGTTCTAAAAAACATTGACTTAAATCCTGTTTTTTTCTCCTGAAGTTTAATTTTTTTCTTTCTTCATCAGACAATTGAGAACTTCTTATCAAAATATTGATAAAATTCAGGATATAATCACTATGTGTAGTAATTAAAACTCTTGCACCGTTTCTTACTAACATTCCCAACAATTTTACTATTTCAAGTTGTGCATAAGGATGTAAATGAGCTTCTGGTTCCTCTATAATAAAAAAAGTATTTTTTATATCACCTAAAACTTTTAAAACGGAATAAATAGGAGCTAATTCTGTTACCATTGAGGAAACACAATGAAATTCCAGAGGTGTATCACTGAATCCCCGTGGACGGTAAACAAATTTCCTCAAAATATAACTTTCTATTGACTTTGTTTCTAATAAAATTTTACCACCTAATAATTGTTTTTCAAAAAACAATAAAATTTCTTTTACCTCTTTAGATTGCCCTTCAGGATTAAATGATAGTCTCTCCTGCTTAATGTCATCATACTGTTTAATAAAATCTATGGTGGGCTTAGTTAAATTAGTTATGTATTTGCCGCTATATCTTTCATAAATTCCGCTCCGAATATCTTCCAGCGCTAAAGAAAACCCTGTCCTCGCGGCAGGAAAATAAAAGAAAGGCCGTGAAATTTTAAAATAAGTACCTATTAATCCCTGAACAATATTCAACAAAAAATCTGTTAAAATTTCTTTTTCTTTTTGTCCGGGTAAGGGTAAATAAATATCTTTTCTATGAAAAGAAGAAGTAAATATAATAATTTCACCCATATCTCTCTCATATAAAACAAGACGGCAATCCATATCTTCAAATATATGATAAAATAATTCATCTTCGTCAATTTCAATAGTTGTTTTTAGGTGAGGATTTTTTAGATAATCTGGAAAAATACGCTGCCATATAGTATTAAACAAACTTAAAAGCTTTTGTAAAACCTCTCTTTCTTTTTTAATAGTATAAAAAAACTGTTCTCCGACTTTTTCTTTTTTCAAAAAAGTATCAAATTGATCAACTAATTTTTCTTTTTCTGAAGAACTAAAAAAAGCAGGTAAAGGTAATCTTACCATATCAAATAATGCATAAAACACATGAGCTACATAACTTTTATTGGTATTATTTCTTCCAATAAAAACAGTCAAAGGCTTTAGTTCAACATTAGCCTCTGTTATTCTTGCTAAATTTCTGATTTCAATTTTCATTTTTTTACTCCTACAGGCTATATTGCGCGCCTGGACAGATTTAACTGTAAAAAGTCTAAATTATAACAAAATTGTTATTGTCTAACATATTAAAAACATTGCCGAGTACTTAAAAAGAGATAAAATGTCTTTATTTACATAATTAAGCCTTACCCTTTAGGTGTTCGGAACATTGAACGTCGCCTGCAAAAAGGGACTTTTTGCAGGCGAATCCGCTTTTAAATCGTCTAATTTAAAACAATAAAATTCATTAAAAGTAACATCATCTTTGCATGGGAAATCAGTTATTGTACTGAATGATGTTGTATATTTTATATAAGTAGTGGTAAAATAGCTACATATAGAATCAAAATCTATACAACTCATATTATCACTTCCTCAATAGGTTCTGTAAGAGAATTAAATAATAAATTTGGATTATTATCAACCAATTCTATTTTTGAAGTAATCCCTTCTCTTTTTGCAAAATACATGTGAACATCTTTAATACAATCACGCTCTCCTGCAAAATATCTAATTGCCTGTGCAAGGTAAGGACTATGAGTATTCACTAAAATAAAACATCCTAATGATTTATATATTTCTACCAACAATTTAGCATAAGCAAGATGCCACTTTGGATGTAAATGGACTTCAGGTTCATCTACTATAAGTAATGTGGAAAAATCTCTAATATAACCATGCCTGAGCAATAAAAAGATAATTCCAAAAGATTTTATTCCAGAAGCTACATTTACAACTTCTATTTTATTTTTATTTCTAACAAAAAATATTTTTCCATTTTCAACAACAAATGTTCCTTCAATAACTTCCTGAATTGATCTAAGCAACTGTTCTATCTTATTCGATAAAACTGAATTTATTTGTTTAGGAAATAATATTTTCTTTACAACATCATGAACCATATTTGGATATTCTATTGTTTTTTTATACTCATCTGGTATTGAATTAAGACTCAAAAAGAATGATGTTAGATTCATAATAATAGGGCTTTCAATTAACGTAACATCTACAAATGGCCTAACTCTCCTTCCTCGGCTATCTTTAGGTAATTGATCTTTAAACTTTATACACATTTTATTTTGAAAAGTTACCTTATAAATATCTCCTATTTCAATCATAGAAATATCTGAACTATAATTAAAATGTTGTAATTCACCTTTAAAATTATATGATATTTGTTTCATTAATTCTTTTTTCCTCGATGCTAAAAAAGCTTTATCGTCATCTAACAACTTTATCATTTCTGTAACTATTTTTTTAATTTCATCTTGGCTATAACCAGCAAATATAGTGTTTATATTTTCAATAATACCATCTTTTATTTTTAATCTCTGCTTTTTAGATATTTTGTCGTTCAAATATTTCAAAATATCTTGTTCTATCTTAATCAAATCTGATTGTAATTTTTCATATCCATTATAACGAACTTTTAACAAACCTCTTAATTTATAAAATAATCCTTCTATTTTAGAATGCCTATAATGCTTAAAGTTAAATCGGGCAATATTATCTGCCTTTATTAAACTAAATAATATTTTTCCAATAGTACTTTTACCACTATCATTTTCGCCAGCAATAATAGTAAAACCATCTAGCAAAACATTAGCGCTATGAAATAATCCTATATTTTTTAAAGAAATTTCCATATTGATCTCCGCTTTTTAACTGAATATGTTAATCCCTATTCATAAATAGACACTTGAAAATTACTCCTCATCAACCAACCCATGCGCAATGGCATAAGAACAAAAAACTTTAACGCCTTGATTTCTAAGCCATTTTGCAACTCCAGTACCAACACATTCATCAACCATAAACTTCATTAAGCAGCCTCTCTTTCTAGCGGCATAAATTCAGTTTCAGAAAGACAACGCCTGGCAAAGAGAAAACAAGCAAGAATGTCTTCTCTTGTAAGTCCTTCGTATTCTTCTATTATTTCTTCTATGGTTGCTCCATTTGCAAGAAGGTTAAGAATAAACTCAACGGTTAGTCGCGTACCTTTAATGACCGGTTTTCCAACCATAACTTTAAAATCTATTTCTATTTTTTTAAGTAATGTTTTTTCTTTCATATTTTTCCTCCATGTTTAAAAATTTTATAACATTTCATTTTTCTTAAGGTTTTTTAAGGTTAAAACCACCTTTTATAATCAGTTTATACTTCTGTATTTATTCCCACTCATCATTCAAGAAAGGATTTAAATAGTCTTTAATTGCCAGAAAATAGCCTCAATCAACTGTGTTTTGGTTATTTAAACATTTGAAAAGTTGAGTTATAACCTCATTTACATCTGTCCTTTTCTGGTCATTTGCAGGGCGTGGCGATATAACTCTGGTACTCTATAGCGTTTAATGCTTTCTTCTGTGCCTTCATAAACTGCTAAAAGACCTACTTCCCGTGCCAGACTAACAAGTTCTGAAGGCAAGTCTTCCAATTCCTTAGAAGGAATCGGAGTACGTCCAGAATTCTGAAGATAACTTAACACAGGTTCTAATTCCTGAAATTCTTCTTTAATAGCACCTAAAGCTTCTTGAGAAACATCAGGCAAACTTTCCATTAAAGCACGTGGTCTGATAATACTTTTTTCATAAGGTTTTTTTTGTTTCAATTCAATTTCCCTTTTTGTTGAGGAATGAAAAAGTTGTAACAAATACCTGGGACTATGATCGTTATTACCATCAGCAAGACGCTTCCATACCCAATTGCGGGTAAAGGCTGTTTTGCCTCCTTTCATCCTTTCTCCCACTAAAAGATTCCATACTTCAAAAACCTCTTTTTCTGTCCATTTGTCAATTTGCTTTTGATCCCCGTTTAGATTTAAAATTTCAGAAACTACTTTTTGAAAATTTTTTGATCTTAGAGCCTGTTTTAAAGCCACTTTAAAGAAGGTATGCTGGCTTTTCCAGCGTAAAACTATTGATCGGCCATAAAAATGACTTTTGTTTTCAAAATTAACTTTTCGCCATATATCTTCCCGTAAAAATATTTTATATTTTATATTGGATAACTCTCCTTCCAGATTCATCCAGAAATCAAAAAGACCAGCAATAGCTTTTTTTCTACGTTTTCTATCTTCATCAGAACTACCAAAACCTGTATCCAGACCATCGTATAACAAAATTATTTTATCTTCCAGGACAGAATCTAACTGTTCAAAATATTCTTTAAGTTGAACAGCATTCATTGGGTCAGAAAAAAATTCACTACAAAACTTAATAACGTCAGTTTTGTTATATATCTGTTCAGGAATAAAAGTTTGTACTTGTTTTTTTATCTTGACATCAATATTATTATATAAAGATAAAAAAGTATATAAAGCCCAGAAATTTCTCCATTTAATATCATACATTTCTATCGTTTTAAATTCATCAGGCCCAAACATCCACTTAAATTGTTTTAATTGAAGAGGAGCTTGCACAGCAACTGTTTTTAACTGAGAATCTTCTAATAAACGTCTGAACAAAGCTGTTTTTCCAGTCCCTTTTCTACCCAGAATCAACGGAATATCACTCTGCATACCTTTAAGCATATTCTCTGTTTCTACAAAAATGTTCAAAAAATCTTCCTGAAATTCCGCGGTACCACTGGAAAACGAAAGTTCTGTAAGAATAGTATTTTTTGTTTTTTTAATATCTGATGATAGTGATATTTCCTTTGAGGATGGAAGTAGTTGTTCTATCCATTGAGAAACTGGCTCATAATGACTCCATACTTTTTTATCTTCTAATATCTTATCAGAAGAAGCTAAAGATACACGGTAGGAAATAAATTGAGTAATATCTTCTGCTTCAATAAAATTATCATGTCTTAATTCATTGATAGTGCTTAACCAATCACCAATCCAGTTTAAAGCTCTATTTTTATATTTCTCTATTGCATCCTGAACATCAGGGATAGGTGAAATCAAAAAACGCGGCTCAGGAGTTAAATACTGTTTTTCCACCTGCCTCATTGACTTTGCAGAGAGTAAAGCTTTGACCAGTGCTTCTGTTCCTGCTTTTGCCTGAGGGTGAGGAAAGAATACAATTGTCGCCATATCTGAAAGATCAAAAAGTAAAGGAGCGCTAATAGGAGTAAGGCCTGTTCTTGCATCCAGCAAAATGACATCAGGTGTAAAAGGTAGAGAAGGCTCTCTTAAACGCTCTATCAGTAAGCGTAATGGATTGCGTTCTTCCTGATACCAGGACAACGGATCTATAAATCTTAAAATACGGGCATAATTAGCGTCGGGCACACCTGCTGGCAGACAATAAAATTCTTCGTCATCCACTACCCGGATAAGATGTTTGACCGGATCAATTTCTTCACCTTTATCAAGCTGAAAAAGTAAATGAACCACTCCCTGATCCCCGGTAATTTCTTTTTCCTTGCCCAAAATCACTGGAAGCCCTGGAGCTTCAAGGTCCATATCTACACAAATGACTTTCCATCCTTTATGAGCAAGAATTCTTCCGGTATAAGCAAGCGCAGTAGTTCTACCTACACCACCTCTCAGGGAATAAAAGCTGACTATAACAGGCTTTTTAAGATCGTCTTCAATGTCTGATGGGAACAATGGCTCAATGCTTCCGGCAGTGCTTTTTGCAAAGGCTTCAGGCCAGAAAGGTAAATTTTCGGGTTCTATTTCCGCTGGAAGTTCTCCTGTCCATTCCTGTTCTCTGGAAGTAAGTAAATCAAGCCATTCTATGACAAGACTTTCTAACCCTTTTAACACTATTTCTTTTCTTTTGCTAAAAGAGTAATTTTCAAATTCATCAGCTACTACCACAATATTCCAGCCGCCAAAAGGATCTGGTTGAACCCTGATAACACTGGCTGTAATACCAGCATTTTTCAAATTTTCTTCTATTTGTTTATAAATTTCTTCTTTTTTCATGTTCTTCTCCGTCTCCGCCTGATAACGAGCTATATCAACAAAATTAAGGTGCATTAGCCCTGCGGGTGCATCCATCTGGCCTTGTTTTCCAGCGTTTATGCATCCAGAACCATTGCTCAGGGTATTTCTTGACCATTTGTTCAACTTTATGAGTATAAAACCGGGCAATCTGGTTAATTTGTTCCTGCCTTGAACCATTCGCTGTCGCTAACTCGCTGGTATCCAGAGGCGGAAATGAATAGAATTTATATTTTTGTCCTGGAAGCCGCACCAGAAATACAGGCCAGACCAGGGCTCTGGCCCGCAAGGCTAGAAGCGCCGGGCCCATATTTACTGCTGCTGTTTTGTTTAAAAAGGGAATGAAAATGGCTTCATTTTGCAAACAATTGTGGTCAACCAGAAAGGCACTTACTCCTCCTTTTTTTAAACACCGTAAAACCCGAGGAGCTGCCCGCCGGTGTTCAACAATTTCCACCCTGCTCTGACCACGCTGGTGTTTAATTAGCTTTCCCAATGCCCTATTTTTGGGCAAGCGCACCACAATCTGGCCAGGCCTGGGATGCATAAACAATTTCATAAGCCCTGCCATCAGTTCCCAGGCCCCTAAATGGGCACTCACTGCCACAATAGGCCGACTGCTATTTTGCATTAAGGATAAATTTTCCGGGTCATGGATAATCAATTTATCCTGCCAGAATCTAAAATCAACTCTGCGCGTAAGAAAAATTTCTGCAAAAGACTGGCCTGATTGCTCAAAGCTGGACAGCGCTATTTTTTCGGCCCTCTGGTTATCTAAAGCAAGCCTTTCAGCTATAGTCTGGACAGCATATTTTCTTCGACCACGCAACAGTAACCATAAAAGTTTGCCTATAGCCCTGCCAAATCCTGCACAGCCCTGAAAACTTAAGTGTTGGCCTGATAAAAACAAAAGATTGTAAAGAAGCTCCTGCATTTGCCCTGCCCAACTAATCGCTTACTAAATTTTTTAACTTGTTCTCTAACCTTAACGCCTCTTGTTCCAGAAATTCCGGGTCAAAATTTTCAGGGATCAGGTAAGGTTTACCATATATGACTTCGCATGAAGACCAGGGCAAAGGTAACTGAAATTTATCCCAGGCCCTATTAAAAACATAAGCCCTGCTCATTTTTACCCGAACCGGCACAATGGGCACCTTGTTTCTGGCAGCCAGGAAAATAGCTCCCTTTTTCACCTTATGCCTGGGCCCTCTAGGCCCATCTACCGTAAATACCACATCTTTCTTGAGAGTATTCATCATTTTTGCGGCCATAAGCAAAGCTCTTAGTCCCTGTCTGGAACTGGAGCCCCGTGCCAGATTAAAGCCAAAGCGTTTTAAAACCTGGGCCAGAAGTTCTCCATCCTGGCTGGCGCTTACAACAGCTATTACCCCTTCATTACGATGGAGATAGCAAAGGGGAAATAATTCATTATGCCACAGGGCAAAGACAACGGATTGCTTTTTCCTTGTGGCCTGAACAGGCTCATAGGACATCCTGGAATAATTCAGGGTCTTTGACCAGAGCTTGACCAAAAAGGAGAGAATTGGAGCAATTTTTTCGGGTGAAATCTTCATTTTAAATCCCTGAAAAAGGGAATATATTTGGATTAGTGATTCAAGGCAAGGATGATGTTCCTGAAAAAAACTCCGTTTTTGCAGGAAATGTTGGCCTTTACCGGTCTGATTATTCTGGGACAAGTTTTAAACTTGCCCCAGCTTGCCTTATCATTTTTCTCTATAGTTAAACCAAAAATTCATAAGAAAATTCTATTTGACCGCGCTTTTAAACTCAGCCAGATAATCTAGAAGTTAGGAACTCAACTTTCGGAGTTCCGAAAGTTGAGAAATTCGAAATTCGAATATCGAAAT
>CAJXJU010000034.1 GCA_913055195.1 uncultured Desulfohalobiaceae bacterium
GGATTTCGATATTCGGATTTCGGATTTCTCAACTTTCGGAACTCCGAAAGTTGAGAAATTAAGTAAATGGGGGGCATGTTAGCAAAAATTTTTTCATTCCTTGGCTGGTTTAAGGACTACAACCTGGAAAAGTTTAAGCTTGATGCTGTGGCCGGGTTGACAGTTGCCCTGGTCTTGATTCCGCAATCCATGCCTATGCGCAACTGGCAGGATTGCCAGCTTATTATGGCCTTTATGCCTCTTTTTTGCCGCCCATGATTGCGGCCCTGTTTGGTTCCAGCCGACAACTGGCTACTGGACCTGTGGCTGTCGTCTCTTTAATGACGGCTGCATCTTTAGAGCCTCTTGCTACAGCAGGCAGTGAGGCATTTATTGCATATGCCATAATACTTGCTTTTACTGTAGGTATTTTTCAATTTATGCTGGGCGTTTTGCGTCTGGGCCTGGTGGTGAACTTTTTGTCTCACCCTGTGGTTAATGGTTTTACCAACGCAGCGGCCATAATCATCGCTTCATCACAACTGTCCAAGCTGTTTGGAGTGTATGTGGACAAGGCTTCCCATTACTATGAAACTATCTGGCGGGTGATTCTAACGGTTCATTTTTACCTCAATTACTTCCAGATCATGCTTGACATCTATAGCAGCAACAGAGTGCTCACCTTGCTCCTTAATTATTTTTTCCAGCTTATTGCTCAAATTGGCCCTTTTAGCACCCAGATCAGCAATAGCCAGTATTGCCTTGTTGAACCTCGCGATACTCTCCCTGGCTCCCTGATTATTAATCTGGTCAATCCTGGCCACATAATTATGTTCAAATCCGGTCAACCAGGAGATCATAGTAGTTAGTACCACGGCCACCAACACATTGGGAATACGCGGTCATTATGATGGCTGTTATTGGTTTGATTAACGTATCAGGTTTTATTCATGCCTGGAAAGCCCAGTGGTATGATGGTGTCATCTCCATTATTTCCTTTATTTGTACGCTGGCATTTGCTCCGCATCTGGACAAAGGAATCATGGTCGGTGTCGGGCTTTCCCTGATCGTATTTTTGTACAAGAGCATGCGTCCCACTGTAGCCAGACTGGCCATGCATGAAGATCTGGCTTTGAAAAATGCAGAGGCTTATAGTCTGAATGAGTGCGGGCATGTGGCCGCCATTCGTTTTGATGGGCCGTTATTTTTTGCCAATGCCAGCTATCTGGAAGACAAGGTCACGGAGATTATGCAAACCAGGCCTGAGCTAAAGCATATCCTGATTGTAGGCGACGGGATTAATGACATGGATGCCTCCGGTGAAGAAGCTCTTTCTTTGCTGGTAGATAGGGTACGCAGTGCTGGATGCGGTATTTCTTTTGCTGAGCTGAAAGAAAATGTTATCGCGGTCATGAAGCGTACGCACTTGTGGGAAAAGATTGGAGAAGAAAATATCTATGGTCATTTTGAAGACGCCATTGAAGAGATTTACTACAAGACTCATACAGACAGTACTGGAGCCAGTATTTACGAATGTCCTCTTTTATCTTATGTGCCTAAGTAGGCAGGCAGGGCTATCTCATCTAAATTTTGCCACCTAAAGAAAAATAGTGGTTATAGTTTACCGAGCTCCTAAAATTGACTCTTATTTCTTTACTTAATTGCATAATTTATTTGTCAATTTTAGGTGCTCGGCGAATTTGGTGCGATAGCCCTGGCCCCTGTCCTTTCAGACGATGAAAAAAAGTTCATGAATTCAGGAAGTTACCTTCTGCAGAAGGGTTTTGATAAAAAATTAGAAAAAATTTCAATAAAAGCTTGAAAGTTTTAAACAATGGCTGTATCAAGTTCGCAATTTCACAAACCGGTAAAGGTAATAAAAATTTTGAAATTAATAATTTAAGGAGGTTTAGTCATGTCAAAACTAGTTCCCCCTCATGGTGGAAAAGGCCTGGTAATTCGATTGCTCGAAGGTGCTGAAAGAGAAGAAGAGCTGAAAAAGGCTAAAGGATTGAAGCAGGTTCCCATCACCAGCCGTGAGAGAGGCGACTTGATTATGATCGGTACTGGCGGCTTCAGTCCCCTGGATGGTTTTATGACCAGGGCTGACTGGAAAGGTGTGTGTGAGAATTTTCTCCTGGCTGATGGTACTTTCTGGCCTGTTCCTGTCACCATGTCTGTTAGCAAGGAAGATGCTGCTGAAATTAAAGAAGGTGATGAGATTGCTCTGTACGATCCCCAGGGTGATGAAATCATGGCCACAATGAAGGTTACTGAGAAGTGGGAGAAGACAGAAGAAGACAAAAAATGGGAATGTGAATTGGTTTACAAAGGACAGGGCGAAGACAGCGCAGATGATAAATTCTGGGAAGTAGCTCTGGAAGATCATCCAGGCGTAAAGATGGTCATGGCAGAAAAGGAAATTTGTCTGGCTGGTCCTGTGAATGTTCTTAGTGAAGGTGAGTTCCCAACCAAGTACAAAGGAATTTACATGCGTCCTGCTGAGGCCAGAGCAGAATTTGATAAGCGTGGATGGAAAACAGTTGGTGCCTTGCAGCTCAGGAACCCAATGCATAGGTCTCACGAATTTCTGGCCAAGATCGCTATAGAGGTTCTTGATGGCGTATTTATCCACTCCCTGATTGGTAACCTGAAACCTGGTGATATTCCTGCTGAAGTTCGTGTAAAATGTATTGATACCTTGATTGAGCACTACTTTGTCAAAGAAAATGTGGTTCAGGGCGGGTATCCTCTGGATATGCGCTATGCTGGTCCGCGTGAAGCTCTGTTGCACGCTACATTCCGTCAAAATTACGGTGTTTCCCACATGATTATTGGTCGTGACCATGCTGGTGTAGGTGATTTTTACGGCCTGTTTGAGGCGCAGGAGATTTTTGATCGCATTCCACAACCTGAAGAGCCTGGTAAGGCCCTGATCTGTCAACCATTGAAGATCGATTGGACTTTCTACTGCTATAAGTGTGACGGTATGGCTTCCCTTAGAACCTGCCCGCACAGCAAGGAAGACCGCGTTATCCTGAGTGGTACTAAGTTGCGTAAAGCCCTTTCTGAGGGTCAACCAATTCCTGATCACTTTGGCCGTGAAGAAGTTCTGGCCATCCTGCGTGAGTACTACGAAAACCTGACCGAAAAAGTTGAGATCAAGATGCAGAAAGCCGCTTCAGGCGATGCAATGTAGTATTCCTGATGTTGTGTTTCTGGAGATTAAAAAGGATGTTTTTTTTAACTTTGTTGTGCGATAAAATTCACTTTCTCCCTTGACAAGTAGAAGCTCCTATTGTTAATGTTTTCACAAGCAAGCACTTCTGTCAGGTAAGGGGCCGGTCTCTTGCCTGACAGAGCTTAATATCAGAGCTAGTGGTTTGGGTTTTAGTTAATTTAATAAACCTTATTATTTTAGGAGGAACATTATGCCAACCTATGTTGATCCGGCCAAATGTGACGGCTGTAAGGGTGGAGAAAAGACCGCATGTATGTACATCTGCCCTAACGACCTGATGATCCTCGATCCCGAGGAGATGAAGGCTTACAACCAGGAGCCCGATGCATGCTGGGAGTGTTATTCTTGTGTAAAGATTTGCCCTCAGGGCGCTATTACTGCCCGTCCTTATGCTGACTTCGCTCCCATGGGCGGAACCAGTATTCCTATGCGCAGTGGTTCTGATATTATGTGGACCATTCAATTCCGTAACGGCAATATCAAGCGCTTCAAGTTCCCAATCAGAACAACTGATGAAGGTTCCATTAAGCCTTATGATGGCAAACCAGAGCCAGGTGATCTGGATAATGAGCTGTTGTTCACAGAAACTGAATTAAAGCAACCCAAGGAAGTTTTGAATAAGAAGTTTGAGGTCAAAAACGCTGACCTGGTTGAAACCTGGGTTGATCCAACCAAAAAGTAAGTCCTGAGGTTTAATTGACTTTAATTGTTAAAATAAAATTTTAAGGAGGTTATTATGCCCCGTATTCCTGCTAAGGCCGAGCCTTTAGGTTTGCCAATAGCCGAGCCAGAAATAGTAGAAATTGATACCGATATTTTAATTGTTGGTGGTGGTATGGGCGCTTGTGGCGCTGCCTTTGAGGCCAAGAGATGGGCCGATAAATATGGCGTTAAAGTATTGCTGGTTGATAAGGCTGCTCTTGAGCGTTCCGGTGCTGTTGCTCAGGGTCTTTCTGCTATTAATACCTATCTTGGTGAAAATGATCCTGATGACTATGTACGCATGGTTCGCACTGACCTGATGGGCCTGGTACGTGAAGACCTGATCTTTGACCTTGGTCGTCATGTTGATGATTCTGTTCATCTTTTTGAAGAATGGGGTCTGCCTCTCTGGGTACAGACTGATGATGGCAAGCGTTTAGATGGCGCTCAGGCCAAGAAGAAAGGGTTGCAGGTGCGTGAAGGCGCCAAGCCTGTTCGTTCCGGCCGCTGGCAGATCATGATTAATGGTGAATCTTATAAGTGTATCGTAGCTGAGGCTGCAAAGAACGCTCTTGGTGAAGAAAATTACATGGAGCGTATCTTTGTTGTTAAGTTGCTGCTGGATGCCAACGAGCCTAATCGTATTGCAGGCGCTGTTGGTTTCTCTGTTCGTGAGAACAAAGTTTATGTATTTCGCTGCAATGCCCTGCTGTGTGCCTGTGGTGGTGCTGTTAATGTTTACCGCCCAAGGTCAACCGGTGAAGGTATGGGCCGCGCATGGTATCCTGTCTGGAATGCTGGTTCTACCTACACCATGTGTGCTCAGGTTGGCGCAGAAATGACCATGATGGAAAACAGGTTCGTACCTGCCCGTTTTAAAGATGGTTACGGCCCTGTTGGCGCATGGTTTCTCCTTTTCAAAGCCAAAGCTACCAATGCTGCTGGTGAAGATTATTGCGTAACTAACCGTGATATGCTCAAAACTTATGAAGAACAGGGCTATGCCCAGGGTAATATTATTCCTACCTGTCTGCGTAATCACATGATGCTCAAGGAAATGAAAGAAGGCCGTGGTCCTATCTTCATGGATACAGCTACTGCTTTGCAGACCACCTTCAAGGAACTCAGCAAGAAAGAGCAGAAACATCTGGAAGCTGAGGCCTGGGAAGACTTCCTTGACATGTGCGTTGGTCAGGCAAACCTCTGGGCTTGTATGAATATTGAACCTGAAAATGTTGGTTCCGAGATCATGCCCACAGAGCCATATCTGTTGGGTTCTCACTCTGGTTGCTGTGGTATCTGGGTATCAGGTCCAGACGAAGATTGGGTACCAGAAGAGTACAAGATTAAAGCTGATAACGGCAAGGTTTACAACCGTATGACAACTGTTAATGGTCTGTTCACCTGTGCTGATGGTGTTGGTGCTTCCGGTCACAAGTTCTCTTCCGGTTCTCATGCTGAGGGACGTATTGCTGGTAAGCAATTGGTCCGCTGGGTTGTTGACCACAAAGATTTCAAGCCAACTCTGAAGGAAACTCCTGAAGAACTGGCCAAGATGGTCTATCAGCCCTGGTACACTTATAAAGAGCATTCCGGCAAAACAACCGCACCAGACATTAGCCCGGATTACATCACACCACGCAATTTCATGATGCGTCTGATTAAGGCAACAGACGAATATGGTGGTGGTGTTGCAACTTACTACAACACTTCTCAGACCTTACTTGAGCATTGTGAGAAATTGTTAGATATGCTCGAGGAAGACTCTGCTAAGCTGTGCGCCCGTGACCTGCACGAATTGCTCAGAGCCTGGGAAAACTACCATCGTCTCTGGACAGTACGTTTGCATGTATTGCACATCAAGTTCCGTAAGGAAACAAGATATCCTGGCTTCTACTATCGCACAGACTTCCTCGAGATCAATGATGAAGAATGGAAATGTTTTACCAATTCTAAGTACGATCCTGAAACTGGTGAGACCAGGTTCTTTAAGAGACCATACATCCAGATTATCCCTGATCCCATGCATCCGTAAGCTGAATAAGGGGCTGCGGGCCAATGGCCCGCAGCCATTTTTATTATAAATGGTCTAAGCCTGAGCTTTATTTTTTTTAGCAGGTAAGATATGGAAAAAATGCCGCTAATTAAAGGAGTTTGGGCTTAGGCCATTTTGCACCTAATATTTAGGCAATAAATAGGGAGGATTAACATGTCTAATAGTAGCAGTATTCTTGTCATAGGGGGCGGCTTTAGTGGAATTACAGCCGCGCTTGAGGCTGCAGAAGTAGGTTATGAGGTATTTATTGTTGAAAAACAACCGTATCTTGGGGGAAGAGTTACACAATTGAAGCATTATTTTCCAAAATTGTGTCCTCCCACTTGTGGGCTCGAGATTAATTTCCAGAGGATCAAGAAAAATCCCAGGGTAAAATTTTTCACTCTGGCTGAGGTGACATCAATCAAAGGCCAGCCAGGTAATTATGATGTTACCATAAAGCTCAAACCCAGATACGTAAACAACAATTGCACAGCATGTGGTAAATGCGTTGAGGTCTGCCCTGTTGAAAGAGACAGTGATTTTGATTTTGGCCTGGGCAAAACTAAAGCCATTTATAGGCCCCATTTGATGTCAATGCCCATGCGTTACGTCATTGACGATAGTGTTTGCACGGGAAGTTCCTGTGGTAAATGTGTCAGCGCTTGTGAATACAATGCTATTGATCTGAACGAAAAGGAAAAGGAAATCACCTTAAATGTTGGATCAATCATCTGTGCTACAGGCTGGGTACCTTATGATGTGACCAGGCTGGACAATCTGGGCGGTGGCCAGATCAAGAATGCCATCACCAACATGCAGATGGAGCGTCTGGCAGCACCTAGTGGGCCAACACAGGGTAAGATTTTAAGGCCATCAGATGGAAAGGAACCAAAGAGAATCGCTTTTGTGCAATGTGCTGGCTCCAGAGATCAGAATCATCTCAATTATTGCTCCTATATATGCTGCATGGCCTCCTTAAAACAATGTACATATATCAGAGAGCAATACCCAGATGCAGAAATTGTTATTTATTACATCGACCTCAGAGCTCCTGGCCGCTATGAAAAGTTTTTAAAGAAGATTCAAGAGGATGATAAGATCAAAATGGTCAAAGGTAAGGTGGCTAAACTAGAAGAAGATGCCAGCGGAGATGTAATTGTTACTGCTGAAGATATTCTTGCAGGCCTGAAGCAGGAAGAGAAGTTTGATCTGGTTGTATTGGCAACTGGTATGCAACCCTCCATTGCAGTTGAGGGACTGTCCATAGATGTGACTAAAGATGATCAGGGTTTCATCATTGGCGGGGAAGAAAATGGTATTTTTGCTGCAGGATGCGCTAAAATGCCATTGGATGTTATGACATCCGCTGAAACTGCCACTGGTGCGGCCTTAAAAGCTATTCAAACTTTGGTGAGGAGGTAAGACTGATGGCAGATAAAAAAATAGGAGTATATATCTGCACTGGGTGTGAAATCGGAAAGAATCTCAACCTGGAGCAGCTTAAAGAATATATAGATGACGAGGCATGCCCTGCCCTGATTAAAGATATGCCTTTTTTGTGTGGCAAGGAAGGTGTGGAGGCCATTAAAAAGGACATTGAGGAAGAGGGCATAAATGCTGTCTGCATAGCTGGCTGTTCACCTCGCGTAATGTGGGATGTCTTTGATTTTGGTCCGGATGTTTTTGTAGAGAGGGCCAATATACGGGAACTGGCAGCCTGGTCATACAAAGAACCTGATCTGCCACCAGTAGAAGAAACTGATCTGGATGCTGATCCTATGACCATGATGGCCCAGGATTATATCAGAATGGCAGTGGCTAAATTGGAGAAGGTTGAAAAGCCAGAGCCTGAGATACCTGAGATTAGCAAGACCATATTAGTTTTAGGTGGCGGTTTCACCGGTCTTACTGCTGCCTTAAACGCAGCCGATACAGGCTATGATGTCGTGCTGGTGGAAAAGGAAGAAAAGCTGGGTGGTTTTGCCGCGCAAATGTATAAACAATTGCCATCCAGTTATCCTTTTACTGATGCCGAAGACCCTTCAATAAATGACCTGATTGCCCGGGTTGAAAATCATGATAAAATTAAAGTTTTAACCGGCGCAAGTCTAGAATCCCTTGCTGGCGCTCCTGGTATGTATGAGGCCAAGGTCAAAACCGGTGGTGAAGAGCAGGTGTTGAAAATTGGAGCTGTTGTCCTGGCTACTGGCTGGAAGCCTTATGATGCCAGCAAGTTGGAACCTCTGGGCTATGGAAAATTCAAGAATGTGGTCACCAATGTTGAATTTGAAAAGATGGCCAAAGAGGGAGAGCTGAAAAGACCTTCAGACGGACAACCTGTGCAGAGCGTGGCTTTTATTCAATGCGCCGGCCAGAGGGACCCTGAGCACCTGCCTTATTGTTCATCTGTCTGCTGTATGGTTTCCCTGAAACAGGCCAAGTATGTGCGCGAAAAGGATGAGAATGCAAAGGCTTTTATTTTTTATAAAGATATGCGTACTCCTGGCATATATGAAAATTACTACAAAGCCGCCCAGGATGATCCCGGAATATTTTTGACCAAGTCAGAGATTGAAGAAGTTCTTGAGGATAGTGATGACGGACGCATAATGGTCAGGGTCAAGGATACCTTGCTGGGTGAAGCTCTGGAAGTAAAAGTTGATCTTCTGGTACTGGCAACAGGTATGGTTCCGGCGACTGCAGAAGAAGCTATGCTTGAGCTTGAGTACCAGACCAAAAAAGCTCAGGGTGCCAGTGATGAAGAAAAGAAAGATGAAGAAGATGGTG
>CAJXJU010000035.1 GCA_913055195.1 uncultured Desulfohalobiaceae bacterium
TTTGTAATGCATTTCAGAAAATACGCTCTTTAATTGTGTAATAATTCCAGGATGTTAATTAAGTCAGAAAGTTGAGTTATCAACCCTGATTAATCACCTCAAAACACTGAACTCTAAATGAATTCCATCTGGGTTATCCTCCTTGCCGCTGGTCAAAGCTCACGCCTGCAAAAACAAGGAATCACACAAAAAAAACAATTTCTTTCATGGAAAGGGTATCCCCTTTTCTGGCATAGTGCGTTAAAACTGGCTAAAATTCCAGAAATTAAGGGGATAATATGCACTTTTCCCCCTGAGGACATCACTTATGCCCAAAACCTCACTAAAGAATTAAAGAAAAAAAAACCTCTGGGCATTCCATTTTTTTCAGTACCAGGTGGGAAACTCAGACAGGACTCTGTTTATAATGGTCTGAAAAATCTGCCCCAGGAATGTGGCTATGTATTGGTTCATGATGCTGCCCGCCCTTTTTTTTCTGCAAAACTCGTAGTCAATTTAATTAGCTTTAGCGAGGCTTTTAGTCAGGACTTAGGCGGAGTGATCCCCGGGCTTGCCTGCAAAGATACTATAAAAAAAGTTTCGCAAAATCTGGTCCTGAAGACTCTAGATCGAAACCAATTGATGGCGGTGCAGACGCCACAATTTTTCCCCAGAGATACTCTGATTAAAGCCCATAAAAAGGCCCAAAAAGAAAATTTTATAGCCACTGATGATGCCAGCATGGTGGAAAATCTGGGACTGGCCATACGAGTCGTTCCGGGTGAAGAAAAAAATGTAAAAATTACTACCAAAGAAGATCTGGATATGCTCACGAAAAATACCCCTACCCCTGTTCCCTGTGTTGGGTTTGGTTATGATGTGCATCGCTATGGCGGCCCCAGGCCCCTGGTTCTGGGTGGAGTTCCCATCCCTGGTGGACCAACTGTTTTTGCCCACTCTGACGGTGATGTTCTCTACCATGCCCTGACAGACGCTATCCTGAGCTGTTCAGGTGCAGGCGATATTGGCGAACATTTTCCTGACTCTGATCCACAGCATGAAGGGCAAAGCAGCTCTGTTTTCCTGTCTGAAGCTCTACACATGGCCCAAAAAGAAAATCTTGTGCTCACGCATATTGACTTGACCATAGTTGCTCAGGTACCCAGACTTGCTCCTTACAAAGAACAGATCAAAAAAAATATTGCTGGATTAACTGGCCTTAGCCTGAATCAAATCAACATCAAAGCCACAACAGAAGAAGGGCTTGGTTTCACAGGCTCTAAACAGGGTATAAAGGCCATTGCTGTGGTTACAGCAATTAAAGAGGAAGCTGGAAATACAGGCATAGAAAAAAACTTAACTGACCATCACCAACACTAACCCCAACACTGAAAAATGTATCTATACAATACCATAGCCAGAAAAAAACAAGAGTTTGTCCCCCTCCAGAACAACACAGTGCACATCTATGTCTGTGGGATTACGGCCTATGACTATTGTCATATTGGCCATGCTCGCTGTGCAGTAGTCTTTGATGTCCTGGTTCGGTATTTAAGGTCTCTGGGATATAAAGTTAAATTTGTGCGCAACTTTACAGACATAGACGATAAAATAATTAAAAGGGCCCAAAAAGAAGGACTGACTACGGAACAGGTGGCTGAAAAATATATCCAGGCATTCTATGAAGACATGGATAAATTAAATATCTTAAGACCGGATATTGAACCCAGGGCCACAGAGCATATTCAGGAGATGATAGAGCTGATTCAGATACTGGAAGAAAAGGGGTTTGCTTACAGCACAAAATCCGGGGACGTCTATTTTCGAGTACGCAAATTCAAGGATTATGGACGGCTGTCAGGCCGCAATATTGAGGAACTCATGGCCGGGGCGCGCATAAGTCCGGGCGAAGAAAAGGAAGACCCTCTGGACTTTGCCCTGTGGAAAGCAGCCAAACCTGGTGAGCCTAAGTGGAATAGTCCCTGGGGAATGGGGCGTCCTGGCTGGCACCTGGAATGTTCTGCCATGAGCGCAAAATATCTAAGCCAACCCTTTGATATCCATGGCGGTGGTCAGGATCTTGCCTTTCCGCATCACGAAAATGAACGGGCCCAGAGTGAAGCTGCCTTTCAAAAAGAATTCGTCCGTTATTGGGTGCATAATGGATTTGTCAGAATCAATGCTGAAAAAATGTCCAAATCCCTGGGCAATTTTGTGACCATCCGCGATATACTGGCCAATTATCTGCCTGAAGTGCTCAGATTCTTTCTTTTAACCAAACACTATCGCAGTCCACTGGACTACTCTGCAGACGCCCTGGATGAAGCAGAAAAGGCATTAAAAAGGATATATGTTGCCAAAGAATTATTAGAAAATAAGCTTGAGAGCACCAAATGGAGTAAAACAAAGCTTCCGGAAGAAATCTTTGCCGAACTTAAGAGTCTGGAACAAAAGTGGCAAGAGGCTATGGATGATGATTTAAACACGGCCAAGGCTCTGGGATATATTTTTAATATTATACGCCTGGCGGGCAGGGTTCTGGAAAACAAATCCTGGCGCAAAAGCGAGCAAACCAGGGAACTTTGCCAGCAAATCTTAAATATCCTGGACAAATGGGGCCGTATCCTGGGCTTATTCACTCAGGAGAGCGCCACTTTTCTAAAGGACTTAAAAGACATTAAGTTAAGACGCAAAAATATTGATCCAATAAAAGTCAATAAACTGGTTCAAAAAAGACAGGAAGCCAGAAAAGCCAAAGATTTCGCCCTGGCAGACAAAATCAGAGAAGAACTCAGCAACATGGGCATAGAGGTCAAAGACACCCCTGCCGGACCGGTTTGGGATATTGTCTGAATCCGTGAGCTTTAGCACTAATTTCGTCGGACGCATCCGCGAGTAGCGGGATAGCCGTTAGCAACGCAGGGACAATGCATGAATTGCCCCTGCTGCTGATGTGCTTGCGATTGCCCGGGAGATGCACCCCATTACAAAAGGCCTTCCAGAATCTGGACAATAGCGATACAAAAGGGCTGAAATTTATTGTTATTATTACGTTGACGATAGGCATTGATCAACTTCAAAAGCTCCTGTCTCTCTAAATTCTCTAAATTCTCAACATCAAGCACCGCACTGATGGCCGCTTTCCTCAGCTCCCGAAGTTTATTTATATCCAATCCCAATCGTTTAATCGTCTCATCCGCGCGAGAATCATTGCCAGCCGCACGAATCCGTCCATCTTCCAGGTATTCAAAAAGTCTTTCACAATCCGGCTCAAGCGGGGATACCGTAACCTCCTCCTCAAACCAGTTACCTTTTTTCATTCCACAGTGCACCGGCTCAGATTGTTGCAACTGTCTCTGGCAACTGATAAGTAAATTTTCATATTCAAGGGCCTGTTTTGGATATTTATCTTTTGGCCTGAAATGCTCAATATGAAAATCGTTGTCTCTGAGTTCCCTATTGCAGTAACAGCAAATTCCACCTTGCTCCTCAACTAGATGTTCCATCAACTGCCGCTTAATTTTTCCCTCGCCATCTAAGGCGGCCCAATCCGGATTCCAGTCCGGGGAGCATCCCTTTTTCCATTGCCGAAAAAATTCAGGTTCTTTGCCTTTTTGTATATGCTTCACTTCCCCATAACCTCCCGGCGATGCAAAATAGTTTCAGCGCGCACCAGATCTGGTGATTCACCTTCAATTCTGATTTTTAACTTATCAAGAAGTTTTCTGGCTTTTCTGGTGTCTTTCCGAATTAACTCAAAAAGACGTTCCATATCTTTTTCAATCTCTTTTGGTCTGTAACTGGAACCAAAAAGTGTTTTAAGCAGGAAGTTGGAATCCTGGCCATAGGTGCCATCCGGCCGAATTGCCCTTACTTCATCGCCCTTTTGCTCAAGACACCAGATATTTTCACATCGTACATTACTCAATACCTGGGGAGAATGTGTGGTCAGGACAAACTGACAACCAGGAAATGTCTCCAGCAATTTTGGTATAATGCGGTGCTGCCATTCAGGATGCAAATGCAACTCTACTTCATCGATCAAAACAACGCCTTTACCTTCAATTGGCCTGCTCAGGGAGGGGTTGGCTATGGCCAGACGGCGGGCAAGGTCCCCGGCCAATGCAAGCAAACACTTTTCCCCATCAGAAAGCTGGGCAACATTAAGGTGCTGCTTTCCCTTACGAACTTCCATTCGCAAAGGACTGCGCCTTACTCTGAGATTAGAAAATCCGGTAAGTGCGTGCACTGCTTCTCTGACAGCCTGGAGTTGTGGATCACGATAAAATAAATCTTTATGCAATTCTTCAGGAAGTCCTTCCGGAATATCTTCTCCGGCTTTTACATCTTCCACTGGATATAAACGACGTTCATTCTCAAAGTCTTCCCTCTTACGAAACCACTCAAAAAAAAGGCGAAAATCATTCCTGGCACCGGTCAAAGCCTGATCAAAGGCAGCTAGTTGATCAAATTGATGTTTTTTTCGTATCCGTAAAGGAACGTCTAAAACAGCCCGATTCACTCCATAATACACGGCAAGAGGGATGGAAGCATTTTCATCCCTTTCCAGTTCGGCATGTACAATCTCAATAATCTCCTTCAATTGTGCAAGATTACTAATAGTCTGTTTTTTTCTGCCGCGTTTTGTCTTTGTTATCCTCCAGAAAATCTCGTGATCATTAAATGTTATTTTAATAGTATTAGCCGTCTCGGAAGCACCGAGACGAATATCTGTTTCAGTAAAAAAACGACCGGTTCCATGAGTAGAACGAATCCTGCCAATCAGACGAGACAGCAAAATAGCCAGCGCGTCTAAAATACTGGTTTTTCCTGCACCATTGATGCCCACCAGGACTGTTACCCGTTCATTAAAATCTATATCAAGGTGTCTAAATGGCCGGAAGTTATTTAGTTCCAGTTTTTTTATTTTCATATCTGTTCTCCCCTCCAGGGTTTGTTGAAATCCCTGATTGCAGCCCCAATTCCTTTACTGGCAGCGGTTATCCAAACAAGTGGAATCCCGGTCCCGCTAGCTGATGCACCTAATTCACGATGTCTCTCTTCCTGCCTTCCTGAGCCTTCTCTTATCCCCAACGCGCATGGTCAACTTTTCTTTGTCCATAAATTCCAGCAGGGGAATGGCAAACGTTCTGGACAACCCGGTTAAATTTTTGAAATCTACTGGTCCCATCTCCTCATTTTTCTCAAAATAAGCAATAATCTTACTCTTTAATTCATCAATGGAAGACCTGGTAAAATAAAAATCTTCATTAACTTTAACCAGGATATTTTCTTTTTGTAGCAAAGTCAAAACCTCGCTGGCCTCTTTTAAGGTTAATTTCAATTCTTCCAGAAGTTTTTTCACTGTTGGAGGCTTCAGGCCAGCGTTTTTATAGATATCTATAATCTTTTGTTTTAATTTCTCCTGATCCCTGGCCAGAGAGACCTTATGCCTTGGCAATCTTAACACTTCCAGTTCACTGACAACTTTCTTTTGCCTGATCAAACGCTCAACCAGAAAATGAAACAGCCGATCAGATAAGTTTTTACCCCACCGGGATGCCAGTTCGCCCCGGGATATGCCCTGACGCAGAGGATTTACACGATGAAACTCCTGGATAAAATCTAATATCTCTTGCTCCAATCCCTTGACTACTCTTCCCCCAACATAAATACGCTTTTCTTTATCAACTAAAAATACTTCCTGCCGTCCGCCCATAACCTGCAAAACCTTTTCCAGTTCCCTGCTTTCCATATCAGTCAAAATACGCAAACAGGCAAAACTCAACCCCTCTATTCCAGCCCGATCAAGTTGAACAGCCAGAAGCTCCTGGCCCTCTGTTGCAGCCAATTTTTCCAGCACCTTTATTTCATCTGAACGGCGCTTAACCTTGCCGGCCAGGGGGTTTATAATTCCAGCCCCGGCAATCGTTCTCAGGGGAGAAAACGAGCGCAGCACACATCTATCCCCATAAACTCCGCACATGGGACGCTCAAAACGAACCTGGCAAATACACTTTTCTCCCGGCTCCACTTTATCACGGTCCAGCAGATAAATTCTGGCCATGACTTCCCTGGCCCCATGATGAAAATGAACTTCGGTCCTGTGTTTTAAGGGTCTGGTTGCGGAAGGGAGATAAATTAACTCCAGGTCCCATACCTTACCGGGAAACAAGGTATGAGCATGGGCCAAAACAAAACCCCTTTCCAGCTCATCCACCTCCAGGCTGTGTAAATTCACTGCCGTGCGCATCCCGGCCAGACTTTCCTGCCTTTGTTCTCCATGCACCTGGATGGATTTTACACGAGACTGCAATCCTTCGGGATAGACCATAATCTCATCACCCACTTTGAGTTTACCCGAAATAGTGGTTCCAGTAATAACAGTGCCATGACCGCGCATGGTAAATACCCGATCAATGGGCAGGCGAAAAAGATCTGATCTTCTCCTGGGCCTAAAGGAATTGGCCAGGTCTTTTATGGCTACGGTAAGCTGTTCAAGCCCTGCTCCTGTGTGAGCAGAAACAGGAATCACTTTTGCGTCCTTTAAAAAAGTATCTTTTAAAAATTCGCTTACGTCTTCCTGCACCAGCTCCAGCCACTCTCCATCTACCATATCCACTTTAGTCAAAGCCACTATACCGGTTTCAATACCAAGCAAGGTACAAATTTCCAGGTGCTCTCTTGTCTGAGGCATCACCCCTTCATCAGCAGCAATAACCAGAAGAACAAAATCAATACCAGCAGCGCCAGAAACCATATTCTTCACAAAGCGCTCGTGACCAGGCACATCAATAATGCCTAAACGCAGGTCTTTATCCAGATCCATGAAGGCAAAACCAAGCTCTATGGTAATGCCTCGCTTTTTCTCCTCGGACAACCGGTCACAATCAATGCCTGTAAGGGCCTTAATCAAAGTTGTCTTGCCATGATCAATATGACCGGCAGTACCCATGATAACTGGCATATTTTCTCCTTTTTTTAGTAAACCTGAATCCATGAACTTTACATTAACGGGTGCATCCGCAACTATCCCGCAACAGGCGGATACACCACCTACGCTCCAAAAACAAGAGGCTCCACCATTACCCGAACTCCTTCTATCTCCTTATCATCCCTTAATATCTCTGCCTCTTCTTCTGAAACCCCATACACAAACACCACCAGCAAAATCTCTTTTAAACCCAGTTTTGCAGCGTATTTCGAGGCCTGAACCTTGGCCTGTTTCAAGGCTGCCATGTCCCTGAAACTCTTTATCTCTATTACTGCTTCTTTATCCTCACATCTTATGTGCAAATCCACCCTGCCATTGCCTGTGGGAAATTCAGGCGTTATCCAGCATATCCTGCCTATGGCATTCATCAGCCAGTGATACAGATGAAAATGCCCACCTGCTTCATAAATGTTTAAATCCGACCTCTTGGGGATGTGCTTAAACGGGCTTAGTCCCTTTTCTTTGAGTCTCTTTAAATAATCCCTGTACCTTGTAATCAGTGCCTGTAAATTTATGCCCTGCTCAAACACGTCAGTGAGTTCATCTCCTAATCTCAAAGCATAGATGGGCGTTTCATCTCCTATGAAATCATAAGTTAAGGCATTGTATAACCTTTGCTGGATAAATGGATTGGAGAATTTACATACCTGTACAAGCTCACCTTTTTTATCCACCGTATCAACATAATCTATTATGCCATTTAAATACAAATACGAACACCAATCTTTATCCAATGAAAACTCTACATCGCTTTTCTCAAATATTTTCAGAACATACGACAAATACCTGCTCTTTGCCTTTTTAATAAGATTAAGGACTGTGTTGTTCCACTCAACCCTTAAACTCCTGGAATACACCTGTCTCCAGACATCTAAATCAATAATTTTACCCTTACCTGGATTATATTTCTCTGTTAAAAGTTCTCCAAACCAGCAAACAAGACCTGGCTGACCACTGGTTACCTCATATACTTTATCTATAACCTGCTCCTCTATCTCCTGACCGCTCTCTTCAATATACTGGTTATACAGATCAACCACCTCATCATAAGTAAAATTCTCCACATGCAAAGAGCGCTGGATATTAAAAGGTGAACCTCTCTCACTATCCACTCCCAGCACTGCTCTTACTCCTATCAAAGCTAATCCGTGCAAATTATAAGCTTCCCTTGTTATATAAATATCTCTGAACCTGCTAACCAGCCTGTCTATAAGTTCTGGACTTAAACTATCAAACTCATCTATAAACAAAATAACCGGTCTATCAAAAACACCTTTTTTCTTTTCAAACAATTCTACAAACTCAGATAAATCTGCAGGTGACCTGGATAAGTCTATGCCGAATCCTATCCTTAAAATCCTTGGTAATTCTGATAAAAAAGCATCCAGAGTATCAGACTCAACACCCTGCATGCTCATATAGCCACATATAAATTTATCTCCATATCTCTTTTCTATTTCCTTTTTTACCTGCTTCATCAACCAGGTCTTGCCTGTCTGCCTTGGCGCCCATACTGTAAAATAATGGCCTCCTTCCTCATCTCCTATCAATTGTTCTACGCATTGTTGAATCAGTACCCCGCGCTGAACACAAAAATGTTTCTCGCAATCCACAGGGCCGTAGGAAAAAAAACTCCTCATGTTTTACTCCTGTTTTCCTGATTCGCCTGCAAAAAGTCCCTTTTTGCAGGCAATGTTGAGTTATAAACTCAACTTTCGGAGTTCCGAAAGTTGAGAAATTCGAAATCCGAATATCGAAA
>CAJXJU010000036.1 GCA_913055195.1 uncultured Desulfohalobiaceae bacterium
TCTGGCCCTGGATAGGGAATCAGGGATAAAAACAGCCTCAAAATCAGGATCAGGATTTTGCAGAGGATCATCCCTGTCTTTAATATTTAAAAATGAGGCCACTACTTTACCCCATTTTGTGGGCTGATCCGGTGGATAGCTCTTAAGGCCGGTAATTTTGCCACCCAATTTGGTGGCTTCTTCCCAGAAGATTCTGGACATCTTTCGGCCAAAGTCTTCTTCTGGATAAAGAATAGCCAGATTTGTAAAGTTCAAATCCTGAATGACTGTTTTGATTAAGGCTCGAACTTGATCTCTGGAGCCCGGGAAAAATCGCCAACCAGCCTGGCCCTCCTGGTCTATAGCAGGCAGAAAGGTGAAAAAAAACTTGCGCTCGCTATTATCGCTTCTGCTACTATTGCTGTTGTTGCCGCTGCCGCTGTTTTCACCAGGTGACGCTGTCGCTGCTGTTGCTGTCAATTTTTCCCAGTTTTTTTTCAGAATCGGGCCTCCAAAGATTACAGCCTCCTTTTCGTTGGCCACCAGATTTTTCCAGTCAGGCGAGTCTGTATTTATGGTCTTGATTTTAATTTGTATGCCATTTTGCAACAAATTCCATTGAGCCAGACCTGCTCCGCGCAAAATTTTCCACCCTATAGCGCCATAAGGGCCACTTAAAGGCAAAACCAGTCCTATGGTTTGAGCAGGTTTACCCAACTTTTTTACCCAGAAATCAAATTCAGCCTGGAAGGGTTTTAGATCTGTAAATTTTCCGTTTTGAAGAAGAGAATTTAAATTGGCCCAGATACACGGCCAGCAGGAGTTAGCGTCAGCGTCCGCTTTAAGTTTCTGGATAGAATAGACCCAGAAGACAATATTCTGGGGGAAATCCCATTTTTTTGCCTGGTCCAGATTTGATTTAATCTCCTCAAGCTCTGCCAGGGAGAGTTGTTTTAAAAGCTCAAGCAGACCAATTTCTAATTTTGCTTTTAATTCATTGTCTCTTGCCTGTTCATGCAACTCTTTATAGATTTGCAGTCCCTGACTATATTTTTTTTGGGCAAAATAATGTCTGGCTAAGACAGAACCAGCCTCAATCTTTAACAAGAGGGGATATTTATTTTTGACTACCAGCCGGCAGAGGTATTCTTCATAGGCAGCGTCAGATTGGGTTCGTTTCAGGGCCTGGATGTAAAGTTTTTGCCATGACCATGTGTTTTTTACCTGAGGCGAGAGGCTGGCCCAGCGTTTAAGCGCTGTTAGCGCCCTGGCATAGTCTTTGTTGTGCAGGCTGTTTATGGCAAGCCTTTTCCATGTTTGCTCATCTTTTTGAATCAAAGTTGCGTTTTTGGATGGTGGAGGAGTGATGATTTGTTTAGGAGCGCAGGCTGCTAGAGAGAGAAGTAATAAGATAAGGATGAAGGATGAAGGATGAAGGATGAAATGGAAAGGATGAAGGATGAAGGATGAGGGATGAAATGGAAAGGATGAAGGATGAGGGATGAAGGATGAAATGGAAGAAAGGGTGGGGGTTGCAGGTTGAGAATTTGTCATTGCCTTTTTATCTGCAATAGTCATACCTTCTTTTTCCTCCTTACATCCTTGTTCTTTCATGCTTCATTTTTTCATCCTTGTTTCTTGTTCCTTCGTTCTTCCATCCTGTTCCTTCTCACTTCCGTGTTCATCTGTTTTATCTCATCCTTCATCCTTCCTACTTGTTTAAAAAAAAGTGCCCGGAACAATGTCCGGGCTGTTGTTATAGGAGGGGGGGTATAAACTGTCAAGGACAGTTATTTAACTTCAGTATAGTCTGCATCAACTACATCATCATCTCCGGATTGAGAGCCAGTCTGTGTTCCGGCCTGAGTAGCGTCACCAGGTCCAGCCTGTTGCTGTGCTCCTTCTGTTTTCTGGGCATAGAGTTTTTCTGCCAGTTTATGCGAAGCCTGGGCCAGTTCATCACTTGCCCGGCGAATGGCCTCTTCGTCATCTCCTTCCATGACTTTTTTCAGATTTTCAATCTTGTTTTCAATTTCAGCCTTTAACGCGCTGTCAATGTTGTCTCCCAGGTCACGGAGGGATTTTTCTGTCGTATAAATCAATGTGTCAGCGTGGTTTCTGGCTTCAATAACTTTTTGTTTTTTCTTGTCTTCTTCTGCATGGGCCTCGGCTTCTTTGATGAGCTTCTGGATTTCCTCTTCAGATAAACCGCTGGAAGCTGTAATACGGATGGACTGTTCTTTTCCGGTGCCTAAGTCTTTAGCCGAGACATTGACAATACCATTGGCATCAATGTCAAAAGTGACCTCAATTTGAGGCACTCCTCTTGGCGCCGGTGGAATACCAGTAAGCTCAAACCTGCCCAGAGTCATATTGTCCGCGGCCATTGGTCTTTCACCCTGCAGCACATGGATGGACACAGAGGGCTGATTGTCTGTGGCAGTGGTGAATATCTGGCTCTTTTTTGTTGGTATGGTAGTGTTACGCTCAATGAGCTTGGTAAACACTCCTCCCATAGTTTCAATGCCCAGAGAGAGCGGAGTAACGTCGAGCAGAAGCACGTCTTTGACGTCTCCGGAAAGGATACCGCCCTGAATGGCAGCGCCCATAGCCACAACTTCATCCGGGTTTACGCTCTTGTTAGGTTCTTTGCCAAAGAACTCAGCTACTTTTTTCTGAACCAGAGGCATGCGGGTCATGCCGCCAACCAGAATGACTTCATCAATATCAGAGGGTTTAAGGCCGGCATCTTCCAAAGCCTTTCTGCAGGGTTCAACTGTCCTTTCTACCAGATCTTCCACCAATTTTTCCAGTTTGCCCCGTGTAAGTTTCATGGTCAAATGCTTGGGACCGGTCTGGTCAGCAGTGATAAAGGGCAGGTTAATCTCAGTTTCCATGGTGGAAGAAAGCTCTTTTTTGGCCTTTTCAGCCGCTTCTTTGAGCCGTTGCAGGGCCATGCGGTCATGACTTAAGTCAATGCCGTTTTCCTTTTTGAATTCTTCTACAAGGTAATTAATGATTCTCTGGTCAAAGTCCTCACCACCTAAAAAGGTGTCTCCATTAGTAGCGCGAACTTCAACCACGTTATCACCAACTTCCAGAATGGAGATATCAAAAGTACCGCCACCTAAGTCGAAAACAGCAATCTTCTCGTTGGTTTTTTTGTCGGAACCATAGGCCAGTGAAGCAGCAGTAGGTTCGTTGATAATCCTTTTTACATCCAGTCCGGCGATGCGGCCCGCATCTTTGGTTGCCTGACGCTGGCTGTCATTAAAGTAAGCCGGAACAGTGATAACTGCTTCTGTGACCTTTTCTCCCAGATAGGCCTCTGCATCACTCTTGAGTTTCTGCAAGATCATGGCAGAAATCTCTGGCGGACTGTATTTTTTGTCGCCTATCTGAACATAAGCGTCGCCATTGCTGCCAGGAACGATTTTATATGGGCATCTTTGTTTCCATTTTTCTATGGCTGGATCGTCAAATTTGCGGCCCATGAGCCTTTTAACGGCAAATATGGTCTTTTCTGGATTGGTCACAGCCTGTCTTTTGGCAATTTCGCCAACCAGCCTTTCTTTTTCGGTAAAGGCCACAACAGACGGCGTTGTGCGTCCACCTTCCGGATTGGTAATGCACTTGGCGTCCTTACCTTCCATTACATAGACGCAGCTATTGGTAGTTCCAAGGTCTATTCCGATTATTTTTCCCATAATATTAAGCCTCCCTTAAATAAATTTCGAAATTTCAGAATTCGAAACAAATTTGTTAATTTTGAAAATTATTCATAAGTTCGTTAACGCAGATGTAAAGGGTTATTGGTTAATTTTTTTCACCTTTTTTACTCACTAAAACCCTGGCTGGTCTAAGCAGGCGATCATGGAGTTTGTAGCCTCTTTGCAGCAGTTTGCACACCATGCCCTCTTCCATGTCTTCCCGCTCTTCCTGGGCCATGGCTTCGTGAATATTGGGGTCAAACTTTTCGCCCTCTTCTCCAACAGGCGTAAGGCCATGTTTTTTTAATGTTTCCCTGAGCATTTTAAGGGTCATTTCCACTCCCTGGAGCAGGTCTTTGCAGGCATCTGTTTTCTGACCATGACTAATGGCCAGCTCCAGGTTGTCCATAATGGGCAGAATATCTTCAAGAATACTGGATGCAGCAAATTTACAGAATTCTTCTTTTTCTCTGGTAAGTCTTTTCTTGAGATTTTCTGAGTCTGCCAGAATGCGCAAAACCTCGTTCTGTTTGTTTTTGAGTTGCTCGCATTCCCGGCAAAATTTTTCTTCACATATTTTTTTCAACTCTTCGTCTGTCATTGTCGCTTCTTTTGTTGAATTGTGCCGGGTATTTTCATTACTCTTTGTTTGTTTTTGCTCGTTTTCAGGTTGCAGGGTTTCTGGTTGTTGTTTTTCTTTATCCATAGCCTGTCCTCCAGAGATTATATTTTCTCAACTTTCGGAACTCAGAAAGTTGAGTTATACATTTTTAGAAATGTTTACGGAATATTTCACTAAGTATTTTTGCCATTAAGTCAACCGTTGGAATGATTTTTGAGTAGTTCATGCGCAGGGGGCCAATAACGCTCACCACTCCCAGGGTGCCGTCTTTAATGCTGTAAGGCGATGAGATAACGCTATACTCTTGCAGTTCCTCCAGGTCTTGTTCTTCTCCCAGGATGATATTTAATCCTCTGGATTCGATGGTTTTGTCCAATAACTGTAAAAGTTTGGATTTCTCCTCCAGGATTCTGAAAAGATCACGCATGGTAGCTAAGTCTGGCACTTCTTCAGCTTCCAGGAGGTTAAGTCTTCCCTCAACAAAAATCTGGCGGTTGTTTGTTTCAAAGGTGTCCTGGGCCAGTTTGAGTGCCTTTTGATAGAGGTGCTCAAATTCCTGCCTGGCCTTTTCCATTTGTTTTAAAACTTCCTCACGCACCTGGTACAATGTTCTGCCCTGAAAGGTATCATTTAAAAAATTGCTATATTTAATCAGATCGTCAGAAGCGATGTCTTTATCTACCTGAATAACCTTGTTTTGAATAAGGCCGCCATCCAGAACAAGTATGGACATAACAAGACCAGGTCTTAAGAGGACAAAGTCAATTTGTTGCCAGCGAACAAGGCTTTTTCTTGGAGTTAGAACCATACTTACCTGGTTGGACAGAGAGGATAAAATTTTTGAGGCCCGACTTAAGGTCCGGGGCAGGTCCGGGCCTACCTGTTCCAATGCCGTGCTGATTCTTTGCTCTTCATCCGGCGGAAGGGGGGTAATGGTCAGGATGGAGTCCAGATAGCAACGAAAAGCTCTGGTTGTGGGAACACGGCCTGCAGAAGTGTGTGGCTGGGAAAGATAACCCCTTTCGCTTAAATCAGCCATAATGTTACGAATTGAGGCCGGACTAAGACCCAGGCTTGATTTTTTGGCCACAGTTCTGGAACCGACCGGTTGACCTGTGAGGATATAATTTTGAATTATAGTGGATAAAACATCTATTTCTCTTTGATTTAATTGCATAAGTTACCCCTTTAGCATTTCGGGATTAAAGTGCTAAAGAGGTAATAAGGCAAAATAAACCTGTCAACCTTGTTTACGAAAAATATAGTCGCGCAGGGCCTGTATCCAGGGCCGTGGCTTAATTCCTGTAAGGTCTATAAATTCAGAGCAGTCCAGGACTGAGTAGGGGGGACGGACTGCTTTTTGCGGGTATTCTGAAGAAGTAATGGGATTGACCCGGCAGTGAAGCCCCGCGCATTTGACTGCTTCTGAGGCTAACTCACACCAGGAGGCCTGTCCACTGTTGCTCAAATGATACAGGCCATGAGCAGCTTTTTTGATTAATTCCAGTGTATAATTGGCCAGATCTATAGTATAAGTGGGAGAACCTACCTGGTCATGAACTACATTTAAGGTTTCCTTATTCTGGGCCAATTCTAAAATCCTGGCCACAAAATTGGTTTTGTTTGGTCCAAAAAGCCATGCTGTACGGATAATGAGTAGTTTGTTCCATGTCTTATCCAGAAGGGAATTTTCACCTTCCAGCTTGCTCTTGCCATAGACACTTAAAGGGTTTGTTTTGTCCTGTGGGGTGTATGGAGTATTTTTTTTGCCGTCAAAGACAAAATCAGTGCTGTAATGAACAAGATAGATATCCTTTTTTCTGGCAACATTACCCAACAGGGTAGGCAGTCTTCTATTAAGTTGAAAGGCCAGTTCTTTTTCTTCTTCAGCCTGGTCAACTCTGGTATAGGCTACTGTATTAAAGATATGCGTGATCTTTTTTTTCTCTACAAAAGAAGCAATCTCTTCTGAATTAAAAATATCTAATTCTTCCCTGCCAGGAGCAAAAACAGTCCAGTTTTCATTTGCCAAAACAGATACCAGGGCTTGACCAAGCAGACCGGTTTTCCCACCTAAAACAAGTCCACGTTCAGGATTATTCATATTCTATCCTTATACCAATTACGCATAAAATTTTGATATTCTCCGGATTGGACATTGGCAATCCAATCCTGATGGTTAAGGTACCATTCAAGAGTCAGTTCCAGGCCCTTTTTAAAATCAACTGAGGGCCTGAAACCCAATTCTTTAGCAGCCAGAGAAAAGTCCATTGCATAGCGGCGGTCATGGCCTGGCCTGTCCTGGACAAATTTAATCAAAGTATGAGGCTTGCCTAAAAAGTCCAGGATGGCTTTAACAACTTCAATATTCGGCTTTTCAGCATTGCCACCAAAATTATAAACACGCCCGATCTTGCCTTTTTGCAGGGCCATGTCCACGCCTTTGCAATGATCTACAACGTAAATCCAGTCGCGGATATTTTGTCCGTCTCCATAGACCGGAACAGGTTCATCCTGTTTGGCTTTTAAAAAGGCCAGGGGAATTAACTTTTCAGGAAACTGAAACGGCCCGTAATTGTTGGAACAGCGGGTGATAATTACAGGGAAGCCATAGGTTTTAAAGTAGGCCCTGGCCAGGAGATCTGCTGCTGCCTTGGATGCAGAATAGGGGCTGTTAGGAGCAAGGGAGGACTTTTCGGAAAAGAGTCCATCAGGGCCAAGAGAGCCATAGACTTCATCCGTAGAAATCTGGATGAATTTTTTGATATTGGTTTTTCTGGCTGCTTCCAGTAAATTGTGGGTGCCATTTATATTGGTGGTAATAAAAGGAGCTGGGTCGTTGATAGACCTATCTACATGGGATTCAGCAGCAAAGTTGATTATGGAGTCTATTTGAAATTTTTTCAGAATCTGCGGCACAAGTTCGGGGTCAGCAATACAGCCGCGGACAAAAAAGTAGCGTTTATTGCCATATTTTTTTTCTATGGCTAGCAGGTTTTCAGGATTGCCTGCATAGGTAAGCTTGTCCAGGTTGACGACTCTGATATCTGAGTATTGGTCGAACAAATAGTAAATAAAATTTGAGCCGATAAACCCACAGCCACCAGTGATCAGAACGTTCATAAGCAGTCCTTTATGAAGCTGGAAATTTTTTAAAGTTGCATAGCCAAATGGGTCATGATTATCAAGTGGCTCTTGCTAAAAGTTGGTAAGTGGCATAAAAAGGATTGCGTCTGTGGGCGGTTAACTCAGCTTTTAACAAAAAAGCAACCTCATAACTGCTTAAAATTACTAATTTTATTCACCAATACAAACACTGCGACTGCCAAAAACGGAGTTTTGAGTCGCCTCATTAAAGTGACAATTTATGAATATCACTGAAAAAGGCAAAAGATGACTGATATAATTGAAAAATTAAGAGAATTAAAACCTATTTTAAAAGAAAAGTTTGGAATTGAAGAGTTTGCAGTATTTGGTAGTGTCGCAAAGGGAACTGCAACAGAAGATAGTGATGTGGATATTGCAGTCCTTAAAATGGATATTAAAGATGCTTTTGCTTTACTTGATGCGAAAGAATATTTAAGCAATGTATTAAAAAGAAATGTAGATATTGGAACATTTCAGTCAATGAAAACATTTATTAAGAATAGAATCATAAAGGATTTTATATATGTCTGATATAGATAAAGCTGATAGACAAATAGAGATGTTTATACTTGATATTTTTGTAGCTATTCAGAAGATAAATAAAGTTGCTAGTAAATTTAATAATGCTCAAGATTTGTTATATAGTTTTACAGATTGGGATAGTGTAATTAGAGAATTTGAAATTATTGGTGAAGCAAGTAAATATCTGCTTGAAGGCAAATTATTAGATAATTATTATAGGAAAATTGTGAATTTTAGAAATCAAATAACACATGAATATTTTGGAATGGATTTAGATATTGTTTGGGAAATTATTCATACTAAGTTAGATGATTTAGAACAAGTTATTATTGAACTTATAAATAAAATTGAACCAAACTTAAAACAAGGTGCTACTATTGCATTTGGTCATGGATTCAATATCCACTACGGAAGAATACATCCAAGAGCAGATATAAATGTAACTATGATAGCTCCAAAAGCTCCAGGACATACTGTAAGAAGTGAATTTATCAGAGGTGGTGGAATACCTGATTTAATTGCAGTTGGGCAAGATCCAAGTGGAACTACAAAAGAATTAGCGTTATCTTATGCTAGTGCAATAGGTGGTGGGCGAACTGCAATTATTGAAACTACTTTTAAAGCAGATGCGTTAGAGATGGAAGGTGCTAGTGTTGCAGTTGTTTGTGATGCTTTAGATGTACCTTGTTTAATCATTAGAGCAATTAGTGATACTGCCGATATGGATGCTGGATTT
>CAJXJU010000037.1 GCA_913055195.1 uncultured Desulfohalobiaceae bacterium
TTCCTGAAAACTGAATACACTGACAATTCGACTCTGTAACTGATTGAAAATATTGAACATTTTTTCAACTCAGAAAGTTGAGTTAAATAAATCAAAATGTTTTATTTCTCTTTTAGGTGTTCGGCAATGTTTTCAATATGTTAGACGACAACAGTCCTGTTGAGCACCAGATACTTCTGCTGCTTTGATTTATTCAAAACGATAATTCAGATTTTTTGCAGTTAAATCATAAACTATAACCACTATTTTTCTTCAGGTGTCAAAATTTTGGTGCGATTGCCATCTCTCTCCCTCTGGCACAAACACTCCCAGGCCAAAATGCGCTCCATAGCCAACAGCAACTGGCCCCTGCACTTCTCTATCAAATTCTATCCTGAATCCATAACCTCTTTTCCCTGCCCTGCGTCCACCGCCTTTTTTGCGCTCTATTTGAAATTTCTGCCAGCAAACTGATTTATTGCCTTCCAGGCTATTTTCCACACGCTCAATCTTTACAGGCTTTGGTTTGTCTTGCAGTTGCAAAAGCCGGCAGAGATCATGCTCTGGACTGCCCTGATGCAGTCCATCAGGATCAAGCCGGGGTTTGCCATTACGGTTATAACGGGGGTGTCTGGTAGGCACAAAAGGTGTGTAAGAAATCCAGGCTCTGGCCTTTGCAAAAAAGGGATAGTTCTGAAAATCTTTTAAATATCCAGTATAAAGGAAGGTAAAATAAAGAGCAGGAGCACCTCTGGCCCAGACTTTTTTTAATCTGTAAAAAACCTCCTGCGCTCTTTTGTCAAAGCCCTGTCGCGCGTAAAGGATTACTCGATCAATCCTTGCTGTTTTATCTGCCCTGCAAAAAATATAAGTATGCTCATGTCCTTTTTGAAGCGGACAGCCCTGTTCATCCTTGCCTGTAAAAACAGGATGGCCGTCTGATAAAAAAACAAGGGTTTGATGGAGCTTTTCTGTGATCTGCAATATCTCAGTCAACAAAGGAGGAGGTTCAGAAGACAGGGCAAAACAGGCTATTGGGGGATTATCACAGTTGCTGGATTTTTGAACTTTTGTAATCATCCTGGTTGCTGTACAGGGAAATAAGTTGCCTGCAAAAAGTAAATTTTTCCGTGCAAGGTCAGGCGAAACAGGGTTATGACAATTGTAACGGGTGCATCCGCTGGTAGCGGGATCACACCAATTTCCACCGTACTCCAGGGACTGGCACAGAGCACCTGAACATACAGACACTGTTCAGACAAACTCAGGCCTAACATCTCAGGTGCTCGGCCTGTCCCCGCCACATAAGCACATTAGCGGTAAGTCAACTCTGACAGTTAATGACTATCCCGCTACCAGCGGATGCACCCTTTGAAATGCATCCCATTGTTGTTCAATATATTCAAAATGGTGATAGATTATTTTTTTTATTTCTTTTTTGTCTCTGGATGACATATTATAAGCAAATGCTTCATGAATTTCGACATTTTCGCAGTCCAGCCAATATTTGCATTCCATCTCACCTTTTTGACAATGAATATGTATAGGTTCAGAGCCTTCATTGGAGTAAAAGAAAAGCCTCCAGCCTGAGTAAAATAGTATAGTGGGCATATTTGCAGGGCTACTTAATAATTTCCTTTATCTTTTCAAGCGCGTTATCCAGTTTTTTTACATCTGGTCCGCCTGCCTGGGCCAGTTCAGGCCGACCGCCTCCACTGCCCCCAATTTCCCTGGCAACTTCTTTAATCAGGGCGGGCGCGGTAAATCTGTCATGCAAATCCTTGCTTACATACAGGATAAGCATGGCCTTGCCTTTTTGTTCACAACCCAGCAGGATAACTCCTGATTTTATTTTTGAGCGAAGATCGTCCATGAGCTTACGCAGAGCGCCTACATCCGGAGCATCCACTTTCTGGCTTAGAACCATTATACCGTTGATCTCCTGCGCTTCCTGAAGCAGGTCCTTACCATGACCCGATGCCAGCTTATCAAGAAGGGCCTGTTTTTCCTTTTTCAAGGTTTTTATCTGTTCCTGCAGAGACTGTACCTTGCTCTTAAGTTGACCGCTTCCAGCCTTGAGCAGGGACTGCAAATCCTCCATCTCCTGCTTGAGCTTTTGAAGCCAGGAAAGAGATACATGGCCGGTAATGGCCTCGATTCTGCGCACTCCGGCTGCTACAGCGCTTTCGGAGAGGATACAAAAAGGCCCTGTCTGGCCGGTGCGCTTAAGGTGCGTGCCTCCGCAAAGTTCTATGGACACACCGGGCACAGTTACCACGCGCACCTGATCTCCGTATTTTTCTCCAAAAAGTGCCATAGCACCTCTGGCTACTGCTTGATTGTAATCCATGATTTCGGTCTGCACAGGCAAATCAGCCAGTATGGCGGCGTTAACTTCCTCTTCCACAGCCCTGAGTTCATCAGGAGTCAAAGCCTGAATATGGGTGAAGTCAAAACGCAGTCTCTTGTCCTCCACCAGAGAGCCTGCCTGGCGTACATGTTTTCCCAGGATTTTGCGTAGTGCTGCATGCAGAAGGTGAGTGGCAGTGTGATTTCTGGCCGTTGCCATGCGGATTTTCGTATCAACCTGAAGTTCAGCTTCCTGGTCCTGGAGGATTTCACCCTCTATGACACGTATTTTATGCACAATAAGCTCTGGTGCCGGTTTTATTGTATCTTCGACCATGCACCTGCCAGAAGGAGTCTGTATGCGTCCTCTGTCTCCGGCCTGACCTCCTGATTCGCCATAAAACGGTGTCCTGGAAAAGACTGCAAATCCTGTCTGGTCTTTATTTAAAGTATGCACGGGCATGGCCTGGCTGTCCATAAGACAGACAACGCGGGAAGTGAGATTCAAGCGGTCATAACCAACAAATTCCGTTTGCACTCCTTCAGCAAGAAGGCCTTGAAACTGCGAGGCCAGGTCTTTTTCTCCGCTCAGAGCACCAAAAGTATCTGGTGCTCGACAGGTTCCCTTCCAGGCAGATTTGGCCCGCTCTTTTTGTGTGGCCATGCATTTGTTAAACCCATTTTCGTCAACGCGAAAGCCCTGTTTCTCAGCAATGTCATTGACAATATCTATAGGGAATCCATAAGTGTCGTAAAGTTTGAAGGCTATTTCACCGGGAATGGTCTGCTCTCCCTGTTTTTGTAAATTTGTAAGTTCATCTTCCAGGATTTTCAGGCCCTTATCCAGGGTTTCGGAAAAACGTTCTTCCTCCTGGCGAATAACCTTGAGCATGAATCCACGGCCTTCTTTCAGTTCTGGATAGGCCTCTCCCATTTCTGTAACTACCTGATCAGCCACGGCAAACAAAAAAGGATTTTTCAGACCCAGGAAGCGGCCAAAGCGAAAGGCCCGCCGGATTAAACGACGCAGGACATAGCCCCGGCCTTCATTGGATGGCAAAATTCCATCGGCCAGCATAAAGGCTGTGGCGCGGCTATGGTCAGCAATAACCCTGAGAGCTGTATCAATATCTTCATTGTTGTCTTTGTATTTTACCCCGGCCTTTAAAGCTGTAAACTGAATAAGCCCTGTAAACAGGTCAGTATCAAAATTTGAATAAACTCCCTGACATACGGCTGTTATCCGCTCAAGCCCCATGCCTGTGTCAATGCTGGGCCGGGGCAGGGGAGTTAATTGCCCGGTCTCGTCCCTGTCATACTGCATAAAAACCAGGTTCCAGATCTCAAGATAACGGTCGCAATCACACTTGCCTATGCCGCATTCTGGTCCGCAAGCCATGTGCTCACCCTGGTCAATGAGAATTTCCGAGCACGGGCCGCATGGGCCAGTATCGCCCATAGACCAGAAATTATCCTTTTCTCCCAGCCGGAAAATTTTTTCATCACCAAAGCCCGCTATTTTTTTCCAGAGCAAAATGGCCTCGTCATCATCTTTATATACTGTGGCATAGAGCTTTTCCCCGGGAAGGTTAAGCTCGCTGGTCAAAAATTCCCAGGCCAGTTTTATGGCTTCTTCCTTAAAATAATCGCCAAAGGAAAAATTCCCCAGCATCTCAAAAAAAGTGTGGTGCCTTCTTGTTCGGCCCACATTTTCCAGGTCATTGTGTTTTCCTCCCACGCGTAAGCATTTTTGTGATGAAGTAGCCCGGACATAGTCTCTCTTTTCCTGACCCAGAAAAATTTTTTTAAATTGAACCATGCCCGCGTTGGTAAAAAGAAGAGAGGGGTCATCTCCGGGAATTAAAGGCGAGCTGGGAACTATTTTATGTCCATTTTTCTCAAAATAATGTAAAAATTTTTCTCTGATCTCACTGGCCTTGATCACCAATTTATCTCCTTTTTTTATTTGAATATCTTTTCTATCAGGTTGATGAAATTGGGATTGGCAAAAGTTACAACTATTATCATCAACGCCACCAGGATGTTGAATTTAAAGTTCAGGGCGTCTATTTTGACGTTTAGCGTGGCAAAACGTTCTTCGATTTTATTGTCCAGATAGTTGAACCTTTCCTCGATTTTGTTGTCCAGGTAAGTGAAACGTTCATCAATCTTGTTGTCCAGATAGCGGAATCTTTCCTCAAATAATTCCCTGGTGACAAGTTCGTTTTTGAGCTCTTCCTTTATCTCAATTTTGACGTGTTCTTTTTTTTCAAGAATGCACTCCCTGGCCTTCTGGTTGATTTCATTCAAACACATTTCAATGGCAGAAGCCAGGACTTCAGCCCGTTCTTTGCTGCCCAGCCCGGCTTCAATGGCGTTGAATGCTTCCCTGGGAAGGATAAATGTTTCCATTAATTACCCCTCTGTTTTTTCCGGTTTTATACTGGAAGGCAACTCAGTGTTGTCATCACTGGATGATTCTTCTTTCACGCCCAGATGGATGAGCAATTTGTCTTCAATGGACCTGGCCAGGTCTTTGTTTTCCTGTAAAAACGCACGCACATTTTCACGGCCCTGGCCCAGCCTTTCTGAGTCAAAGGCATACCAGGCTCCGCTTTTCTCCACAATACCATGTTCAACGCCCAGATCCAACAATTCACCTTCCCTGGAAATGCCCTGACCATAAAGTATATCAAATACAGCTTCCCGAAATGGAGGAGCAACTTTATTTTTAACTACTTTTACCCGTACCCTGTTTCCATATACCTCTTCCTTGTCTTTAAGGGTCTGTATTTTGCGGATGTCCAGCCGCACGGAAGAGTAGAATTTCAGCGCATTTCCACCGGTTGTGGTTTCAGGATTACCATAACCCATGACACCGATCTTCATTCTGATCTGGTTGATAAAAATCAGGGCGGTTCTGGATTTGTGGATTGTGCCTGTGAGCTTGCGCATGGCATGGGACATAAGCCGGGCCTGACTGCCCACCTGTGTATCTCCCATACTTCCTTCCAGCTCGGCCTGAGGAATTAGAGCTGCCACAGAATCCACAATAACTACATCCACTCCGCCTGAACGGACCAGAAGGTCAGCTATTTCCAGGGCCTGTTCACCATAATCGGGCTGGGAAATGAGCAGTTCTTCGGTTTTTACGCCCAATCTTCTGGCATAATTAACATCCAGGGCGTGTTCAGCGTCAATAAACGCGGCCACTCCACCTCTTTTTTGCGCTTCAGCAATGATATGCAAAGCCAGAGTTGTTTTTCCAGATGATTCTGGCCCAAAGATCTCTGTTACCCGGCCAATGGGAATGCCTCCAATACCCAGGGCCAGGTCCAGGCCTATGGAACCGGTTGGAATGGCAGGAATAGTTTGATGAGCTGCGTCATTGAGACGCATCACAGCGCCCTGCCCAAATTTACGCTCAATTGTTGTAATTGCGGTTTGCAGGGCCTCACGTTTCAGTTCTTCCGGGGACAAATTTGTTTTTTTTGCCATAATTATCTCCAATTATTTTACATATTAGCTACTTTAATGGTGTTTTTTCGGGTTCTGAGCCATTTTTTTAAAGATTTTTGACTTTCAGCAGATGGCCTACCAGCCAGAATATCCATAATGCTAATATCTTCATCCAGCGCATTCCAGTGAATTCCGTGTCCATTACCTATTATTCTCCAGTTTTGCCTTTCTTCATCGTTTGCATGAAGAAGGCGTGGATACCAATGGACAGGCACCAGGATTATCCTCCCGTCTGTTAAAACTATTATTAATGTTTGTTCCGTAACAGACACATTGCTTATCCGAATATTTTGCAAGTTAAAATTGGAAGAATTCATTCCATGCCTCCAATATCAGATTTTGATTATCTTGAATGATATTACGAAGTTTTACAATTTCATGCTGTTTAAAACCCGCATTGTATGCCAGTGTAACGGGTTTAATCCAGAATTTAGCAATTTTGTTATCACGTTCTACATGGATGTGAGCTGGTTCATTGTTATCTCCTGAATAAAAGAAAAATCTGTAAGGTCCCTTTTTAAAAATTGTTGGCAAGTTATAATCCTTTTTCTCATCTTTCGGAATTCTGAAAGTCGAGTTTAGAATTTGTTTCTTTGAATACACGCATACGCACTGTGATTGTGTATGGATTCAAAGCTTTCTACCTCAACTTTATACCAGGTGACAAGCTCGTGTTTATCCAGGGCACTGGCTGCCCTGCGGACAACATCCTCTACAAAAGTAGGATGCGCAAAGGCCGATTCTGTAACAAACTTTTCATCTTCTCTTTTAAGCAGTGGATAGACAGGCGAAGAGCCTGCCTGTTGTCCAATCTCAATTAATTCTTCCAGCCATAACAGGCCCTTAAAGCCTGCTTCAATCTTTACCTTTGCCCTCTGACTATGAGCACCAATCTCACTTATGGCCAGTGAACAGGGACAGACGGTCATTACGGGCACTTCTACTCCCAGGGTCATGTCCATGTGATCGTTTTCCAGTTGGCCAAGAATAAAAGCTTCAAAATCCATCAGAAACGTATTTTTGCTCACTGGTGCCTGCTGAGATAAAAAATATGAAAACCTGAAGCACAGATGAGCACGTTTGGCATTGAGCCTTTTTTTGATGTCACTCAAAAGATGCTTGAAACTACCATAATTCAGGACACCGGACCATGAACTCAGGGCCTCTAAAAATCGGCTCATGTGAGTCCCTTTGAACTGTGCTGGCAAATCCACACTCAAATCCACATGAGCTGTGGTGTGTTGCTTGCCGTGAGAACGGTCCTGGACAATGAGCGGAATTTTTAGATTCTTTACTCCCACCCTATCAATGGGCAAAGGAACCTCAGATGGCCCATTTTGCACATCAAACATTAATTTCTGTCCTTTTTGTGGTCAATGTTCAAAGTTCAATGTTTTCAGCTAGTTGTTTGAAATAACAAAAGATTCACCAATATCCAACACCCTGGTGCCCGGCAAAAACGACGTTTTGCAATCGCCTTTTTTCTTTTTCATCCTTCATCCTTCATCCTTCATCCTTAAACAATGTCCTCTCCTGTTGTGGACATGCTCAACTGACCGTGTTTGACTCCTTTGGTGGAGATGAGTTTTTGTGCGGCCTCTTTAATGCGTTTGCCTGGCCCACGCATGACCAGTACTTCCAGACAATTGTTGTGGTCAAGGTGCACATGCATGGATGTAATGATTACGTCCAGGGCCTCGTGTTGAATTTCAGTCAGCCTTTGAGAAAGATCACTTTGATGGTGGTCATAGACCAGAGATAAAGTACCTACAATTTCTTTTTCAGGATCTTCCCATTCTTTTTGTACCAGGGCGCTGCGAATAAGGTCGCGAATGGCCTCGGAACGGGTTTGATAACTCTTTTCCTCGCATAATTCATCGAATTTATTTAAAAGATCCAGATCCAGAGATACTCCAAAACGTATTGTTTTGCCCATAAGTCCTCCTTTCTTTAATAGATTCGAATATCGAAATCCGAAATTCGGGTTTTGAATTTCCAGGGCGAGCCCTAGCGTGGCCCTGGTGTAATTTCCCATAAATTGACCGTTGCTTTCTGAGAGATGCATTTAATTTTTTGAGAAACGATCTTTCGTACTTGCCAACCCAAAGATTTAAATCTTGTCCAGACGTCTCTGGATACCGTGCGGTCAGGATCGCCCAGCCAGATTTTCCCTCCCGGAGCCAGAAAGCGGTCAAATAATCTGCTTATAGGTTCAAAAAAACGTCGTTCATAAAAGACATCACTGCCCAGGATATAATCGAAACTCTTTTCCTTAAAACCAGGCTTTCGCCAGTCCATCTGCACCCATAAAGGGGAGGGGACCTCATTCAAGAGACTGTTTTGACGGCCAAAATAAAGAGCTTGCCAGATATAGTCCAGAGCAATAACTCTGGCCCGAAGCTTACTGGCAATAAGACTGGTCAGTCCCAGGCCGCATCCAATGTCCAGGCATAGTTTACCTCTAATATCCTGTTTGTTTTTAATCAGCCATTCGCCTAAAAGCTTGCTTGCCGGCCATACTTCCACCCAGTACGGGATGCGCTCATCCTGATCCAGTTCATCCATCTCAGTCCACAGCGTTTCCAGATCAGCAGGGCGCTTAATGAGCCATTTTTGGCCTGAAATTTGTAGTCTTATTGAGTCGTGTCCCATGACCTGGCGATTAAAACAGATATTTCTTAAGATTGCAATGTTTGCTTGATGTGAAAAAAGATAAAAAAATAGCACAGATGATAAAATTAAAAAACTCTGGCTGTTGAAAAATATGATGGGATAAGTTACTCAACTTTCGGAGTTCCGAAAGTTGAGAAATTCGAAATCCGAATATCGA
>CAJXJU010000038.1 GCA_913055195.1 uncultured Desulfohalobiaceae bacterium
ATTCGGATTTCGAATTTCTCAACTTTCGGAACTCCGAAAGTTGAGTAACTCAACTCATTCAACTACTCAACCAGAAACAAAGGAGATTAAACAATGAGCTTTAAATATATTTTCGGCCCTGTTCTTTCCTCTCGTCTGGGCAGATCACTGGGTGTAGATCTATTGGGAAAAAAAATTTGTGATTTTGATTGCCTGTATTGTGAAGTGGGTAAAACAGAGGTGCATACACTCAAACGAGCAGTTTATGTCTCCAGAGAGGAAATATTTGAAGAACTGCAAAAATGGTTTGCCCTTGGCCTGCCAGAGCCAGACTTTATCACCCTGGGCGGACAGGGAGAACCCTGTTTAAATCAGGATTTAGGCAAAATCATTCAGGATATTAAACGAATAGCACCCAGAATTCCAGTTGCGGTTTTGACCAATGGGAGTCTTATGATGGACGAACAGGTCAGACAGGAAATAAATCTGGCCGATGTGGTGCTGCCATCTCTGGATACTGTTATTGAGACTGAGTTTCAAAAATTAAATCGCCCCTGCCCTGGCTTAAGTTTAAAAGAGATTATAGCCGGACTTTTAGCATGGAGAAAAGAATTTAAGGGTAAAGTATTTCTGGAAATTTTATTGGTTCCTGGTATAAATGACAGCCTGGAAAACTTGCAGGGTTTACAAGAATTTTGCTTACAGTTTAAGGCGCACAGAGTGGATGTAGTCGGTATGACCAGGCCAGGGGCCTATCTCAAAGATTGTGTCTTTGATGAAAAGCTTATAAATGAGTGGAAAAAGATTTTACAGTCTGGAGTCGAAAGTCGAGGGTCAAGAGCCAAGAGTCGAAAATCAGCTGCAGGATCAACTTATCCGAATCAATTAAACTGGTCAGAACAAATCCTGGCTTCATTAACCAGAAGGCCGCAAACAAAAGAGGACCTGGCCCTTGCTCTGGGTATGGACGAAAAAGAAGTAAAGAAAATTTTAAACCAACTTGAAGGCAAGAAAATTGTGACAAAATTATATGATTGCAAAAGCGCAAAAGAATTTTACACGTTAAAGAGGTAAAAATGGCGAGTATTCAAAGAAAGCGAAAGATGTTCATCAGTGTTTTGCCAGGAGAGCAAATCGAGGTGGCCCTGGCTGAAGATGGCCGGTTGCAGGAATACTATGTGGAAATGTTGCATCAATCCAAAACCAGAGGCAATATTTACAAAGGAAAAATCCATAACATTGATCCGGCACTGCAAGCAGCATTTATTAATTATGGTGCACAGAAAAATGGTTTCTTGCAGGTGGATGAAGTTCATCCTGAATATTATCAATCAGATATTAAGCCCTTAAAAGGCCATAAATATCCACCTCTGCAAAGGGTGCTAAGACCTGGGCAGGAAATTCTCGTTCAGGTGGTCAAAGAACCAACAGGAAATAAAGGTGCCTTTTTAACCACTTACCTTTCTCTGCCTGGAAGATATTTTGTCCTTACGCCTGGCCGGGAACAACTGGGAATTTCCAGAAAAATTACCAGTGAGAAAGAAAGGGAAAGACTGCGCAGGATTGTGGAAGACTTCAAGCTGGAAACAGGACTGGGAGTTATTGTCCGCACAGCAAGTGAAGGTCAAAGCAAGGCCAGCCTGTCCAGAGATTTACAATTTTTAAAGCGGCTGTGGAATGAAGTCCGCAAACGAGGCGTCTCTGAAGTTGCGCCAGCCCTGATTTATGAAGAAAAAGACCTGGCCTTTCGGGCTATCCGTGATTATCTAACACAGGACGTGGCTGAAGTCTGGGTTGACCATGAGCAGACCGCTGAGCAGGTGCGAGAATTTGTCTCTTTGATTTTTCCCAGGCGAAAAAAAATGGTCAAATTCCACTCTGATTCCGAAAAAACCCTGCTGGAAAAATTTAATCTGGAAAGCCAGCTGGCCCAGATTTATTCGCGCGAAGTTGACCTGCCCTGTGGAGCCAGACTGGTCTTTGACCAGACCGAGGCCCTCATGGCTGTTGACATCAACTCAGGCAAAATTGCCGGGGAGAAGAATTTCAAGGAGATGGCCTTCAAGGCTAATTTAGAGGCAGCGGAGGAAATTCCCCATCAATTAAGACTCCGGGATGTGGGAGGTCAGATTGTTATTGATTTCATTGAAATGAAGGATAAAAAACATATCAGGGAAGTTGAGAAGACTTTAAGGGCTGGCCTGAAATCAGACAAAGCACGTACTGACATGAGTCCCATGTCCAGGTTTGGATTGGTTCAATTGGTACGCCAGCGGTTGGGAATATCTGCCCTGTCTGTGACCATGCAAAACTGCCCCTTTTGTCAGGGGACAGGCATGGTCAGAAATCTGGAATGGCGGGCTCAGCAAGCCTTAAAGGAAATCTACCGTATCCTGCGCCGTAAAAATTGCCCCGAAAATTTTGAATACAAAACAGATCCTGAATTGGCCCTGTATCTATTGAACCACAAGCGGGACAAACTCCGGGACTGGGAAATTAAGTTCGAGCGTCACGTACATATTTTGTGTTAGTGTTGGTGTTAATTATGGACAAAAAAATTCTTCTGCATATTTGTTGCGGCCCCTGTGCCATTTATCCCTTAATCTGGCTAAAAAAACAAGGGTATGAGGTGGTTGGCCTCTATTACAACCCTAACATTCATCCCCTGCAGGAATACTTACGCCGCAAGGAGGCCCTGCAGGAAGTGGCGGCCAGACTGAAATTTAAGGTTATCTTCAAGGATGAAGAATATGACCCTGCTGGATACTTGCGCCAGGTAGTTTTTCGGGAGCAAAACAGGTGTTTTCACTGTTATCAGATGCGGCTGGAACGAACGGTCTCCATTGCTAAGCGGGGCAACTTTAATTACTTTACCACCACTTTGCTCTATAGCAAATTTCAAAAACATGAGATGATAGCCGGACTGGCACGTGATCTGGCGGGCAACACAAAAGCCAGATTTTTATATGTTGATTTTCGGGAAGGCTGGAAACAGGGGATTGAACTTTCAAAGGAATGGAAGATCTATCGCCAGCAATACTGTGGCTGTATTTATAGCGAATTTGAACGATATAAAAAAGGGATAAGGGGTAAGGATTAAGGGGTAAGGAGCCGCCTGCAATATAAAAAAGGGATAAGGGGCAAGGGGCTAAGGCAGAAAGAAGATATAATACAAACTAGCTATAACGTCCATCTTTTTTCATCCTTCATACTTCATACTTCATCCTTAAAAGATATGTTGCTCTATATTCATATACCTTTTTGCAAACAAAAATGTCATTATTGTACTTTCTTTTCCGTCCCCATATTTCCAGAGTTGCTGGAAATATATCTTCAGGGGCTAAAGAAAGAAATTATTTTACGGGCCAAAGAGTTCAATTATCCTTCTATTTCCAGTGTGTATGTTGGTGGCGGAACACCTACTTTACTACCCCCATCTGTCCTGGAAAAAATTTTTAATTGGTTACATAAAAATTTTTCATTTCGAGAATGCGTTGAAGTAACGATAGAGGCTAATCCAGAGACAATAAATGGAAAAAATATCTTTGCCGTCAAAAATCTGGGAATCACTCGTGTCAGTCTGGGAGTACAAAGTCTTAATGATGCGGATCTTAAATTCTTGGGACGCAGGCATACAGCCAGAGAAGCCATATCTGTATATTATATGCTTAGAGATGCTGGCTTTAACAATATTAATCTGGATTTTATCTGGGGATTACCCGGACATACGCCTGGCAGATGGATCAAAACATTGAAAAAGGCAATTAAATTAAAACCGGAACACTTTTCATGTTATGCTCTCACTATTGAACCAGGCTCCAGATTGGCACGTAACAAGGATAAATTCAACTTCCCGGACGAAGACATGCTCGGGCAAATCTATGTTTATGGTGCGGAATTGCTCAATGCAGCAGGTTACCTCCAATATGAAATTTCCAATTTCGCTCGCATGGGCTATTTCTGCCTGCACAACCAGGGATATTGGGAAAAACAGGACTTTTTAGGACTGGGGCCTTCTGCAGTTTCCACCATTGGTGACAGGCGCTGGCAAAATCCAGCCAACATCAAAGATTATCAACAAATGACAGCTCGAAAAATGCAGGGACTTGATTATGAGACCCTGGATAAAAAAAAGAAAATTAATGAATTGATTATGCTCTCTTTGCGCACCACCAGAGGATTAAATCTTAAGACTTATCGCAAAATGACAGGCAAAGATTTTTTAGAAGAGCACGCCAGGCTCATCCAATTGCTATATAAAAATAAACTTCTCAAGGCCAGCAACGGACACTTGCGACTGACCAGAACAGGCATGCTGGTCAGCAATACCATTATTGAACGGTTTATGGTAGATTAACGGAGGAAAAATATGGGCGAGTGGTCAGAGATAGGCAAACTTTTGATTTTCTTTGGGCTGGTTTTAATCGGAATAGGCCTCCTTTTGCTCTTTGGCGATAAATTGCCTTTAAAATTGGGCCATCTGCCCGGAGATATCGTGTATGAGCGGGAAAATTTTAAATTTTATTTTCCCTGGGTAAGCTGTCTGGTCATAAGCATTGTCCTGTCTCTGATCTTTTATTTCTGGCGCAGATGAAGAAAGAAGGGGGGAAAGAAAGTAGGAAGGATGAAGGATGAAATTTTCTTTGATTTCTCAACCTTCGGAACTACTAAAGTTGAATCATGAAAAATTCGCCTAACCCATTCCTCCTTCATCCTTCATCCTTCATCCTTCCTCCTTCATCCTTCAAAAAAAACCGCCCTTTTCATCCTTTTGATAGTCCGCTCCTTGCCCAGAACTTCCATAGTCTCGAAAAGGCCAGGGCTGGCTGTCTTACCGGTAATGGCCACACGAATGGGTTGGGCTATGACCTTGAATTTTATTCCAGCATCTTCCAGGTATTTTGCCAGAATCTGCTCCAACTCCTTTTGTCCAAAATCTTTTGTCTCTTCCAGGCGATTCACTACCTCCTGTAAATGTTCCCTTGCTTCAGGAGTGAGGAATTTTCGCACAGCTTTGGCATCATACTGAAGTTCTTCGTCAGCAACCAGAAAAAACTCTGCCATTTCTGCCATTTCTACCATAGTCTTGGCTCTGGGCTGGAGCAAAGGCACTATCTTTTCCAGATAAGACAGATCAGCATCAAATTCACGGACATATTCCTTTAGTAAAGCAGCCAGATCAGCAGGGCTTTTCTCTTTGATGTAATGACTGTTTAACCACAACAATTTATCCATATCAAAAACACTGGCTGATTTGCTTAAATTTTCCAGGGAAAACTTTTCAATCAGCTCTTCTCGGGAAAATATCTCCTCATCCCCATAGGCCCAGCCCAAACGCACCAGATAATTGATCATGGCTTCAGGCAAGAACCCCATTTCCTTATATTTCATTACTGACGTAGCACCGTGGCGCTTGGAAAGTTTTTTCTTGTCCGGCCCTAAAATCATGGGCACATGGCCAAACAATGGCTGCTTTATGCCCAGAGCCTTATAAATAAGTATCTGTTTGGGTGTATTGTTAATATGATCATCACCACGCAGGACATGGGTTACACCCATTGTGGCATCATCCACCACCACGGCCAGGTTATAGGTGGGTGTGCCATCAGCCCTTTGCAGGACGAAATCATCCAGTTCTTCATTGTTGACAGCAATTGGACCTTTTATCAGGTCGTTAAAGGTGGTCTGACCGGTCAAAGGCGCTTTTAGACGAATAACGCGGCCCTCACCAGGCCCCAAATTCTTCTCTCGACAGCGGCCATTGTATTTGGGCTTCAAGCCTCTGGCCCTTGCCTGCTCACGCATGGCCTCCACTTCTTCCGGCGTACACTCACAATAATAGGCTTGCCCTGTATCCACCAGCTTTTGAATATATTCCCGATATAAATCCATACGCTGACTCTGGTAATATGGTCCCTGGTCACAATCCAGGCCAAGCCAGTCCATAGCCTCCAGAATAGCCCGGGTCATTTCTTCCCTTGAGCGCTCCAGGTCAGTATCTTCAATGCGCAAAATAAATTCTCCGCGATTTTTCCTGGCCCACAGCCAGTTAAAAAGAGCAGTCCTGGCCCCTCCAATATGCAGATAACCTGTTGGACTTGGCGCAAACCTTGTAACTACTTTTGTCATACCTCTCTTACCCCTTTACTCTTCATCCCTCATCCTTCATCCTTCATCCTTCATCCCTCATCCTTCATCCCTCATCCTTCATCCTTCCTCCTTCATCCCTCATCCTTCATCCTTCCTCCTTCATCCCTCATCCTTCCTCCTTCATCCTTCCTCCTTCATCCTTCCCTCAAAACCCAATCCACAATCTGATACGTCTATCCTCTGACCACCTGGTACCTGGCACAGGTTCCTGTTTTCTAACTACCATTCCCTGTCCAGCTACTTCTGGCACTATTCCCATACTCAACAACAGTTTTGCAGCCTTTCGCAATGATATGCCCTGAAAATCCGGGACAAACCCTTCTACTTTTATAAAACTATGCTCAAAAGTTACGTCTCCTTCCTTGCCTTTACTCGCACTGATAGTTTGCCGGGATTGTTCATCATATTTCACAGATTGAACACCGGGGTAATCACAATATAACGACAAAAGTTCCATTCCCACCCTTTTCGCTGCAGGTGCAGCCACAATACCACCACCATGATGCGGATGCGGCTCATCAACAACAACTACAACCAGATATCTGGGTTTTAAGGCTGGCAACAGCGCAACAAAGGAAGCAACATATTTGTCACCGTATGTACCTGTTTTTACAGCCTTTTGAGCTGTTCCGGTTTTACCTCCCACTTCGACTCCTGGAATTCGTGCTCTTTTGCCAGTGCCATCTTCTTCCACCACCTCACGAAGCATGGAAAGAACACTTTGTGCTACCCGGGCAGAAAAAATTCTACGCTCATGTTCGTCCATCTGAAATTTTTTGTTTATCCTTGTCTGATCAAGCTTGCTAATCAGTTTAAGTGGCGCCAATACACCTTCTCTGGCCAGACAAAGATAGGCCTGAACGAGATGCATGGTGGTTATGGCAAAACCCTGTCCAAAAGAAGCAGCAGCCAGATCACCTTTATTCCACCTGTGATATGGCCGGATTAATCCCTTAACTCTACCAGGAAAGGGAAGCATTATGGCTCTGGTAAAACCCAGGTTTTGCAAAAACTCAAAATATGCCTCCGCTCCCAGATCAAGACCAATTTTAGCTGCTCCAATGTTACTCGAGTATCTTATAATCTTATTTACCGGCAACCAGCCATGTTTATGAGTATCGTTTATTTTGCTGGTACCAAACTGCCAGCAACCATTTTCACAAAAATAAATAGAATCTCTATTGCAAACTCCTCTACTCAGGGCTGCTGCTACCAGAAAAGGTTTGACTGTTGATCCAGGTTCAAAAAGATCTAAAACTGCCCTGTTGCGCCAGATACCGGGTTTTGAATGTCGGAAATCATTAGGATTAAAATAAGGATAATTGGCTAATGCCAGAATTTCACCCGTGGGTACATGCACAACAACGCAAACACCGCTTCGGCCTGAATACTTTTCTACCACTGCTGCCAGCGCTTCTTCCGCGGTTAATTGCACGCGGGCATCTATTGTCAGATAAAGATCATCACCACTCAGTAGCTCCAGAATATCACCAGCAGTATCCGGGGCTATCTTTCTGCCGAGGGCATCCTTTAAAAGCATAAATTTTTTTTCTGATCCCCGTAAATAATCGTCAAAAAACTTTTCCAGCCCTTCCAGGCCATATCCGTCAATTCCTACAAAACCAAGTGCCTGCCCCAACAGATGTCCCTGCGGATAAATACGTTTATATTCTTTAATTAAATGGATACCTTTTAGATTAATCCGATTAATCAAGCTTGCTTTACGATCACTGATCTTCCTGGCCAACCAGACAAAACTCTTTTTCTGGCGCAACATACGTATGAGCTTTGCCCTGCTTATCTTTAAAATCCTGGCTAATTTTCTGGCAGTCTGTTTATAATCGTCAATTTCCAGAGGATTAGCATAAACCGAATTACACAAAACGCTCTGAGCCAGAACAAGACCGTTACGATCAAATATCTTGCCCCTTCTGCCCTGAATCTTTTCCTGACACCAGTATTGATTTTGGGCCAGTCTTGCCAGTTGAGAACCTTTGATTATCTGTATCCAGCAAGCTCTGGCCCATAAACAAAACAATACAACTGAAAATAATATGCCCACACAGATTATCTTAAATCCTGCCAGCTCGTTAGTATTAATTTTTACGATTGTATTCCTGCGCATATTGCAATTTTCTCACTTTATCTGCACCAGGCTTAAACAAGTCCATATCTTTAGCTAACTTCTTCAACCTGCTCGGAGAAAGTAAATTATTCTTTTCCGCTAAAAGCTTAAACTTAAGCTCCATGTTGACCGCATATTCTTTTTGCAATTTCTTTAAATCATAAGCCAGGTCAAATTTTTCAATGCTTACCCATACCTTAGTAAGGCTTAAAACTATGGTTATTGAAAATAAAACAACCAGCCACCATGTCCTTACTTTTGTAAAATCTAACATAATTCTAT
>CAJXJU010000039.1 GCA_913055195.1 uncultured Desulfohalobiaceae bacterium
AAAGCGTTATCGTTGAAAAAGGTCACACTCTGATTAATTGCCTGGCCTATATTGATTTAAATCCCATCAGGGCTGGCATAGTCAAAAAGCCTGAAGACTATCGCTGGTCATCCATGGGTTATCTGGCCAGAACAGACAATAAAGATGGATTTCTCAGTCTGGATTTTGGTCTGAAACAGTATGAGATAGACGATGTAAAAGAGCGGTTTCGCATGTATCGGGAATATGTGTATGAGCATGGCTGTCTGGAAAGTCCAAAAGGCGCGTCCATTAATGAAGAAACAGTTGCAAAGGAACGCAAAAAGAAATTTAAGTTTACCACGGCAGACCGTTTGTTGTACAGGACAAGATATCTGACAGAGGGAGTATTTTTGGGCAGCAGTCAATTTGTCAAAGAACAGTTTCAACGGTTTAAGGATAAATTAAAAATAGAGAAAGAGCGACAGCCGCATAAGATATCAGGCTTTGAAGATATCTACTCTTTCAGGCAGACACCATAGTTGATGAGCAAAAACTTCTGCTGTTTTTTTATTTAATTTTTATATTTATTCAGGTTTCTTAGAGACATCACAGACATCATACAGACCACACAAAACTTTTTCTAGCTTATCTCCTACCTAAATTTCGTTGATATGGGGTATATGGGCTAACTTTAGCTTTTAAGTTATCTTTCTATCAGATATTTCTCCTGTCCCTTTATTTCTCCGTTACTAAAAAGGGCAGGTCATTGACCTGCCCTTTTTTAGTGAGAATAGATATATGATAGAGGAGGGATGCGCTGGCTTAACCCATAGCGGCGGGGCCTTTTTCCTCAGTTCTGATGCGCATGGCATCAGCAATTTCCAGTACAAAGATGACTCCGTCACCTTCTTTGCCGGTCTGGGCACCTTTTTTGATGGCATCTATTGCTGGCTGAACAAAGTCATCATTGACGCCGATTTCGAGGCGGACTTTTTTCAACAAATTTACTTCAACTACTACGCCTCTGTAAGTCTCTGTAAAACCCTTTTGCCGTCCGCTACCCAGGACATTGGTTACAGACATATTAAATATCTTGGCAGCATAGAGTTCCTGTTTAACAGCATTGAGCCTTTCGGGTCTTATATAGGCAATGATTAGTTTCATCGTGCGTACTCCTTTTAGTTTTACTATTATTCAGTAGTAAAGATCTGGAATCCATTGTATGCTTCCATGCCATGTTCGGTGATATCCAGGCCCTTGATTTCTTCCTCTTCGCTGGCACGCACGCCAAAGAAGACATCAGCGATTTTAAAGAGAATAAATCCTGTGCCAAAGGCCCAGATAAACACAGTTACAACGCCTACAATCTGTGGCCAGAGCGGAGCAAAACCGCCACCGTACAAAAGACCGGTAAGATCACCATAACCAGGAGCAGCAAACAAGCCCACACAAAGGGTTCCAAAAGCACCGCAAACACCATGTACAGATACGGCACCCACTGGATCGTCAACCTTTAAAACCTTGTCAATGAACTCAACTGACAGAACACAAAGAATTCCAGCCATAAAACCAATTATGAGTGAGCCAATGGGTGATACTTCATAACAGCCAGCAGTAATAGCCACCAGACCGGCCAGAGCACCGTTTAAGGTAAAAGATGCATCTGGTTTGCCAAACTTAAGCCAGGCAGCAATCATCGCACCTAAAAGTCCGGCTGCTGCAGCCAGGTTGGTATTTACAGCAATATAACCGATGGTTCCGTCCGCAGTAGTTGTAGAACCAGGGTTAAAACCAAACCAGCCAAACCAGAGGATAAACACGCCCAGGGCGGCAAGTGGTATATTGTGACCTAAAATCGCATTGGATTTGCCATCAGGAGTGTATTTGCCTTTACGTGGCCCTAAAACAATGGCACCTGCCAGGGCTATCCAGCCTCCAACTGAGTGGACAACAGTGGAGCCGGCGAAATCGGCAAAACCCATTTTTTCCAGCCATCCTCCTGCTACATCACCTAACCATAAGCTGCCCCATGCCCAGTGGCCTGAAATGGGATAGACCAGAGCAGTAACTGCTGCGCTGACAAAAATATAGGCTTTAAAGTTGGTGCGTTCAGCAATACCTCCAGAAACAATGGTGGCTGCTGTAGCGCAGAATACGCACTGAAAAAACCAGAAGGTTAATGCCCACTGTCCATCAGGTGTTGAAGCATTAAAACCGGACAATGCAAAGCCAGAATTTCCAATAAATCCGCCAATATCTTTGCCGAACATAATGGCAAAGCCAAAGAGGAAGAAGAAGATAGAGCCAATAGCAAAATCAAGGGCGTTTTTCATTAAAATGTTTACTGCATTCTTGGCGCGGGTGAAACCTGTTTCCACCATAGCAAACCCTGCCTGCATGAACATAACCAGAATGGCAGCAATCAGGGTCCATAGAATGTTGGCATTGGCCTGAGACAGGGTCTCTTCCGCTGCCAGGGCCGTGTGGGGGATGACCAGTGCTCCACCAGTTAGAAGAGCAAGTTTAAGCCATGAACTCGTTTTTGAAATTTTCCTGTTCATAAAACCTCCTTTTGAAATTTTTTAGCAAAAAAATTTGTGCTTTGTTGTTTCCCTGAAGCAAAGGGCGGGCCAATCGTGTAACACCATTAAATAATTAGAGATTTTATTTTTAATGTCTGCTGCCTGGTAGTCCTTTTACAAAATTGTTAGTTTATAGCCTGAGAAAATAGGCTCTAAGAAATATTATTTTACAATTTTGTTAAATAAATTTTGATTTTTTTTCTTTAAAAAAATCAATATGTTATAGCGTATAGTTTGAGAAAGGGAAAGTTTTGTTTCTTTGTAAGTTAAACGTTTGAAGATATGAGAAATAATTACACAAAATTGTAAATTAGTGTTTTTGTGATTTTTGGTGAAAATGGCTTGACAGGAGAGACGAAAAAGGATTAATAATGCAAGTCATGTTGAACAACAATTCCTCCAACCACAGCATCTGTAGCTTTTTTAGCTTTTACTTTTGGTATTTTTATTTTAGCAGGGCCTGTGGTCTGGAGGGAGAGGTTTAAAGTTAAACAATAAGCCAAAACCAAAGGGCCGCAGGCAAAAGCCGGCGGCCCTTTTTTTATGTTTAAGGTTCGCCGGCCCATGCGGCCCCAAATTAAAGGAGGTCAGTATGCATCTGGGAAAAGCCATTCGTCTGGAGAGAATCTTTAATCGTAATACCGGAAGAACAATTATTGTGCCCCTAGATCACGGGGTGACAGTTGGGCCGATATTCGGGTTGGTTGACCTGCGGGAGACAGTGGACAAAGTGGCAGAAGGTGGTGCCAATGCCGTGCTTATGCACAAAGGATTGCCTCGCTGCTCACACAGGGGTCATGGCCGTGATGTGGGCCTGATTATTCACCTCTCCGCAAGCACTACGCTTTCTCCGTTTCCAAATGCCAAGACTCTGGTCGGGACGGTAGAAGACGCGCTTCGTCTGGGAGCTGATGCTGTTTCTGTGCATCTCAATCTTGGCGATGAGACTGAGCGCGACATGCTAAGAGATGTGGGTGAGATAACCTCCCGCGCCAATGAGTGGGGCATGCCGGTTCTTGCTATGGTTTATGCGCGTGGCCCAAAAATAGAAAATGAATTTGATCCTGATATTGTTGCTCATTGCGCTCGTGTGGGAGAAGAATTGGGCGCTGATGTGGTAAAAGTCCCTTATACCGGGACACCTGACTCATTTGAGAAAGTTGTGAATGCCTGTTGTGTGCCAGTGGTTATTGCTGGAGGGCCAAAGATGAACAATGATCGGGATATTCTGCAAATGGTTCATGATTCTGTTGCTGCTGGCGGTGCTGGCCTTTCTGTTGGCCGAAATATTTTCCAGCATAAAAATCCAGACCTTATTGTAAAAGCGCTGGCTATGATTGTTCATGAAGAGGCCAGCGTGGAAGAGGCTCTGCCAGTGCTGGAAGGGTAAGAAGCGTAAGAAGCGAAAGAAGCGTAAGAAGCGTAAGAAGCGAAAGAAGTGAAAAGCGGGAAAAGGGCGTAAGAAGCGCAAGCTTCTTACGTCTCCTGTTTTCAATAAAGGAGTTAAGTATGCGTAAACAAGTATATTTTAAAGCTATTCCTTTTGATAAAAAATTGGTCACTCTGGCGCTGGAATCAGGGGTAGATGGGATTATTGCAAGCAAAGATGACGTTGAAAAGATTTCTGCCCTTGGCCGGGTGCAGGTTCTGGTTGCTGATGAGATGGAGTGGATTGAGATCAAGGAAAAAAAGGATGAAGAAGAAGCTGTAAAAAAACTTCTGGCCGGTCAGAAGGTGGTCCTGCAAAGAGGGGTTGAAATTATTCCAGTGGAAAACATTGTTGCTCAATGTGATCAGGTAGGCATGGAAGTCTCCAGCCTGGAGGAGGCCAGGACAGCTCTGGGAATTCTGGAGAAGGGCGTTCAATTTGTTGTTGTTGTGCCTGAAGGCGCGCAGGAATTGAAAAAAATTGTCAAACAGGTGAAGTTAGACCTGGGTAAGTTAGAACTTGTACCAGCTAAAATTACTGCTATTGAGCCAATTGGGCTTGGGCATCGGGTCTGTGTTGACACTATTTCCATTTTAAAGACAGGTCAGGGAATGCTGGTGGGCAATTCCAGCGGTTTTACCTTTCTTGTTCACGCTGAGACAGAAGTAAACCCTTATGTTGCTCCCAGGCCTTTTCGCATTAATGCCGGAGCTGTGCACTCATATACATATCTGCCAGGAGATAAAACCAGGTATCTGGAAGAAATTAGACCTGGAATGGAAGTGCTGGTTGTGGACAGTCAGGGCAATAGCCAGAGTGTGGTTGTGGGCAGGACAAAAACTGAAGTGCGGCCCATGATTTTGATTTCCGCAAAAGCAGAGCAGGCAGAAGGTAGCGTTGTGATTCAAAATGCTGAAACAATTCGTCTGGTAGGTAAAGATGGACAGCCCAGAAGTGTGGTGGAATTAAATGTTGGGGATGAGATACTTTGCCGCGTTGATCAGGCTGGTCGTCACTTTGGTATGCGGATAGAAGAGGAGATTATTGAAGGATGAAAAAGAAAGGATGAAGGATGAAGGATGAAGGATGAAAAAGAAGGGATGAAGGATGAAGGATGAAGGGGTATGCAGGATTTAAAAGAATTAAGAAAAAAGATTAACGAGTTAGACAGGGAATTGCTCAGGCTTTTAAATGAACGCGCGAGCCTGAGTATTGCTGTTGGACGTTTGAAGTCCAGGTCTAATGATATTGTTTTTAAGCCATTTCGCGAAAAAGAAGTTTTGCAAAAGTTGCTGGAACAAAATCAGGGGCCCCTGCCTGATGACCATTTAAAGGCCATTTATCGCGAAATATTATCTTCTTCCCGGCGGTTGCAAAAGCCCCAGACAGTGGTTTATCTGGGGCCGGAAGGCACGTTTTCCTACTTTGCGGGAGTTGAATATCTGGGACATAGTGCTGATTTTATTCCAGAAAACAATCTGGAAGATGTATTTAAGTCTGTAGCACAGAAGAAAGCAGAATTGGGTATCATTCCTCTGGAAAATTCTTTGCAGGGGAGTGTGGGCCAGAGCCTGGACCTTTTTTTGCGTTTTGATCTTTATATTCATGCTGAAATTTTTTGTAAGATCAGCCACTCATTGCTCAGTCAGGAAGACAATTTAAATAATATTGAGCGGGTTTATTCCCATCCCCAGGCTTTGCAACAATGCGCTGGCTGGTTAAATGTCCACCTGCCCCATGTGGCGGTGATTCCTGAAGAAAGTACTGCCAGAGCAGCCAGAAGGGTTGAAGAGGAGCCAAAAAGCGCTGCCATTGGCCACAAAAAGCTGGCTGAGATGTTTAATCTGAATGTGCTGGCTTCTGGCATCGAGGATTTACCAGATAATTGGACCAGATTTTTAATTATCAGTGCTGCCCCTCCAGAGACAGGCAACCATGATAAGACTTCCATCGTTTTTACCCTTCCTGACAGACCAGGCGCTCTGGTTCATGTGCTCCAGGTACTGGCTAAACAGGGCATTAATATGAAAAAATTGGAATCACGGCCTTTTAAGATGGAAAAGTGGAAGTATGTCTTTTTTGTAGATGTGGAATGCGATCTTACTACAGATGAATACAAAGGCATGCTGAGGGAATTGCAGGATAAATGTCATACTTTGCGTATATTGGGTAGTTATCCCAGAGGGGAATATATTGATTTTGAGAAATAGTATCTTAAAGTTGAGGTAACATGATTAACTTATATGCACCAAGTTCCAAATCCATATCTCATCGCGCTTTAATGGTGGCAGGTTTGGCAGAAGGGGAGTCTTTGATTTCTAATTTGTTGGAGAGTGAAGACATCGCCAGAACCAGGGCTTGTCTGGAAAAGTTAGGGGTGGTTTTTGAGAAAGCAGAGGATGGATTTAAGGTAAAGGGCCTGGCCGGAAAAATAGTTGGCCGGGACAGCCAAAGCCCGCTTGTTCTGGATGTAGGAGAGTCAGGCACTACCTGTAGGTTGCTCACAGCTATTGTGGCTGCTGGCCAGGGAAGTTTTCAGATTCAGGGCCAGGGCAGGATGCATGAACGGCCCATTGATGCTCTGGAAATGGCTTTAAAAAACCAGGGAGTTTCTTTTGCCTATCTGGAAAATAAGGGATGTCCGCCATTTGTCCTTGCGACAAAGGGCCTGAAACGCGGAATAATTGAGATCAGCATGGAGCAAAGCAGTCAGTTTTTGTCTGGCCTGCTTCTGGCTGCAACCATGGCTGAAGACAGAACCATAATAACTGTGGGTGGCCAAAAAGTTGTTTCCTGGCCTTATGTGGGATTAACCATAAAGGTTATGCAGGACTTTGGCCTTAAGCCAGAAATAGAAGTATATGAAAATAATACCTGGCAGAGCAAAATCCTGGAAGAAATTAAGCAAATCATACCTGGCAGGATCAGATTCATTATAACCCCTGGAGAGTTTAAAGCCAGAAATTATAATGTGGAGGGTGATTATAGTAATGCATCTTATCTTCTGGCTGCTGGTGCGCTCAAAGATGGGCCTGTGCTTGTGCACAATTTAAATCCTGATTCCTTGCAGGGAGACAAAGAGATTTTAGATATTTTAAAGAAAATGGGGGCCAGGGTTGTCTGGCACAAAGGTCAGGGGGATAGCGAAAACAGTGCTGCCGCGGGTTCTGTGCTGGTGGAAAAACAATGTTCGCGCCCTTTGCATGGCATTGAAATAGATATGGGCAGTTGTCCTGACCTTGTTCCAACTGTTGCTGTGCTCATGGCGTTGGCTGATGGTCCCAGCAGAATTACCAATGTTGCTCATTTGCGGATTAAGGAAAGCGACAGGCTGGAAGCAGTAAGCAATGAACTTTCAAAAATGGGCTGTAAAACAAAGCTACTTGAAGATGGGCTGGAAATTTTTCCCCAAAAAATCCCTCGTGGTCAAAAAATTTCATTTAAAACCTATAATGACCATCGTCTGGCCATGAGTTTGTCCTTATTTGAACTTGCAGGTATAGATGTTGAGCTTGATAACCCGGCTTGCGTTGCCAAGTCATTCCCTGGCTTCTGGCAGGAATGGACAAAGGTGGTTAATGGCTAACACACCAAAAAACATAACCATTATTGGCGGGGAAGGCCAGATGGGCCGCCTTCTCATCCGCAAATTTAAGGCCATAGGTCTGGCTATTCATTCACTGGATAAGCCTCTGGTTGAAAAGGATATTGAATCCTTTCTGCCAGAGGCGGATCTTGTGCTTTTATCCGTGCCTATTACTGCTCTGGATAATGTTTTGCAGAATATAAAAGGTTTTTTAACCCCTCCCACTATTCTGGCTGATATTTGTTCTGTGAAGGTAATTCCCATGACAAAGATGGAAGAAAGTTATGCCGGCCCTGTTGTGGGCACGCATCCTCTTTTTGGGCCAGAGCCAGCAAAAGATGATCCCCTGAAAGTGGCGATATGCCCATCCAGTCGAAAAAAAGATGAACAAGCCCTTGAAGCAGTGCAGAACCTGTTCTCCTGTGCTGGCATGAATACTTTTGTTACCAGTGCTCAGGAGCATGATGAGGCAATGGCCTATATTCAGGGATTAAATTTTATCACCACCCTGTCTTATTTTGCCTGCCTGCCAGAAGAACTGGACCTGGATAAGTTTATCACTCCTTCATTTAAACGCAGGATGGATGCTGCCAGAAAAATGCTGACTCAGGATGTTTCCCTTTTTACCAAATTATTTGAGCAAAATCCTTTAAGTGGTAAAAGCGTACGCAGGTTTAAATCTTTTTTAAGTGTTTGCGCGGCAGGTGATGTGGAGCTTTTAGCTCAAAAGGCTACCTGGTGGTGGCGTGCATCCATAGACAAGGGAGGAACTTAAGGCCCTGAAAGGAGATTAAAAAACAAAAGGCCGTATCCTCTCGGAGGGTACGGCCTTTTTATTAAATGGATTCGCCTGCAAAAAGTAAATTTTTCCGTGCGGGAACAGGCGAACAGGAGTAACATATCCGCCCAAAA
>CAJXJU010000040.1 GCA_913055195.1 uncultured Desulfohalobiaceae bacterium
CCCATGCCCTGCTCAACAACAGAGCTGATGGGAATATCATTGTATGTTGCTTCTTCACCACTGTCATTACTGATGGTGCAGATAAAGCTGGTTGCCCTGCGCACCTTTCCTTTGGCCTTTGCCTCAGCATAGTCCTCTGGCACTGGTGGCACTTCAGGCTCTTCAATCTCAGGAATAACACCTCTGGCTTTCAAGCCTTCAAAGGTCTCTCTGATGACTCTTCTCAACTCGTCAAAAGATCCGGGCACAATAGCGCCAGCTTCCTTAAAAGCCCTGTTTTTGGCTTCAGCAGTCTCGGAATCGTCGCCAGCCCTTGCGCCTGCGTGACCAAATTGGACTTCGCCAGGAAACAGTTTGGCGCAGGTACCTGTACACCAGGCAACAACAGGCTTGGTGATTTTACCGGCCTTCATGGCCTCAATCACTTCATATTCTTTTTTACCGCCAAGCTCACCCAGCACAACCATCATCTTGATCTCAGGATTGGCTTCATAACGCAGGAAATGGTCAATAAAGGTTGAACCAGGATACAGGTCACCACCAACAGCTATGCCTTCATAAACTCCATTGGTGGCCTGAGAAATAATATTGTTAAGCTCATTAAACAGCCCGCCTGAAGTAGAAACAAAAGCAACACTGCCAGGCCGGTACAATTTGCAGCGGATAATATTTTCCAGGGTTCCGGCTGAATTTCCTATTTTAAAGGCTCCAGCAGCAATTCCGCCAACAGTAGCCGGGCCAATCACGCATTTTTTCATCTCTTTGGCTGTAGCAGCAATGATACGGGCATATCTCTCTGGAATACCTTCCGCAATAATTGCTACAGTGCGGATAGTATCCTTGGCCAGCGCATCCATTGTAGTGGCGTAAGCAGAACGATAGGATGAAAAATTGACCACTACATCAGCATTTTGATGTTTTTCAACAGCTTCATCAAAGTGCCGGTAAATGGGAATCAATATCTCTTTGTTGCCAAAAAAACATTTATGAAATCCGTTCTGCCTGGTTGGGGCCACAATGGCGGCCACACTGGGAGTTTCTCTTCTACAAATATAGTCAAAATCCAGCATCCTCTGGATGGCTCTTTGCTGATAACCATAAATAATGGCCTGAGTATTTCTATCAAACAAACAATATTCCGGTTTTGCCATTGTGTCCTCCTTAAGCAGCTTTTTCTTCCAGGGCCAGTTTAACAACTCTGGTCATGTGGGCCTCCGGGCCGTAAACTTCGATATTCAGACCCAGCCTTTCACCAGCAGCCTTGATCTTGGCCAACCCCTTTTCATAATTGGGGCCGCCCCTGCGTACATAAATCCTGGCATTCACTTCTTTTAACTTTTCTGTATAATCTTCCAATGCCATTACAATACCATCAAAAGTCTTGGCTACATCAGTAAAATTAGCAATACCACCACCTATAATCAAAACCTTGGGCCGACCCTGTGGATCTTTTTCTCTGGTCATCAGATCAAGAAGTGTTTTGGCATATTCATAAGTCTCATCTGTGGTGGGATTACCGCTGTATTCACCATAATTACCCAGTTCCTGCGCGCCGCCAAGATCCGAAATGGTGTCCGTATAAACAACACTGGCGCCGCCGCCCGCAACCATTGTCCAGATACGGCCCTTGGGATTAAGCACTGTCAGTTTCATGGATGAACCGCTCTTGGCATCCAATTGTTTGATATAGGCCTCTTCTTTGGTGCTCTTGCGTCCAAAAGGAGTTGGAAAGGTGAGATCGCCCCACTTTTCAACACATTCAAATTGGGCTGTATCGTCCAGTCTGGCAACTGCATCCAGCGGACAAAATTTATTGCCTTCCAGCACAAAAGGATTAAATTCCAGATAAGTAAAATGATAGTCCACAAAGAAATCATATAATGCCTTAACCAGTTTGGTCACATTCTCTTTGTTTTCTATCTCTTCAGGGATAGCCTGAGCTATGATTTCTTCAATATTGTCTTTGGCTAAAACAGGAATAAACGCTTCTTTTACCGTATCCCAGACCTCTTCAATATCAACACCACCATGAGCGGAAATATAAATCTTATCTCCTTCTCTTTCAGTGGTCATGGCCAGATAATATTCTTTCTCATGCGGAACGCATGGCTCAACCAGAAAACAATTCAGCTCATTGGTCACATTACCAATGGTTACATCTTTGTTCATGCGTTCACCAATCCATGCCTTGACCTCATCTAAAGCTGCATTCACCAATACAAGGCCATGCTTACCACGTTTGCCAAACAATTGATCTGGCTTGGCAACCAGCTTTTCTGTGGTCAGCCAGGGATTTTCTTTTACAAGTTCATCCCAGTTTGTCTCAGGCGTAACCAGCACGCCCTTAAAGTCAAAAGCAATCTCTGGCAGATTGTCCTTTAAATACTTTGCCAGAAGCCTTTTTGCATCATACTCTCTTATGCCGCGTTGTGCCATAATACTCTCCTTACGCTTTCATTTTCATGTAGCTAAGTGTTCCACCAGCCAGAAGAATCTCTTTCTGGCGATCAGACAATTGATAAGTTACAGTGTAACTCTTGCCTTTGGTCTTGTTCTCCACAATCAAATCCTCGCCTGCCTTGATCTTTGCGCGCATGTTTTCAATGACCAATTCATCTCCCTGCTCAATGTCAGCGTAATCTGCCTCATTTAACAAAAGCGGCGCAATGCCAAAGTTCACCAGATTAGCCGCGTGTATGCGTTCAAAAGACCTGGCAAGAACAGCCTTTACTCCCAGATACATAGGGCAAATGGCAGCATGTTCACGGGAAGACCCCTGACCATAACTCAAACCGCCCACAATAATATTGTGTTTGCCCTTTTCCTTATTGGCCCTGGCCCGGATATGAAATTCAGGATCAAGCACCTCAAAGACAAATTCTGCATACTTGGGCACATTGGAACGGTATTTCATGCGGCTGCCCGCTGGAATAATATGATCAGTGGTGATCTCATCACCAACCTTGATGGTCACCACACCATCTATTTTTTCAGGCATGGGATCATTTACTGGTGGCTCGCCAATGTTCGGCCCACGATAAATCTCTATCTTTTCTGGCTCCGGGGAAGGGGCAATGAACATGGAATCATCAATCCTGAACATTAAAGGCTGCATAATGCTGGGATAATACATATACCTATCAAATGAACGTGGATCAGTAATTTTGCCTGTAACAACAGCAGCAGCAGCAGCTTCCGGGCTGACCAGATACACGTCTGCTGACTTGGTTCCACAGCGGCCCAGGAAATTGCGGTTACTGGTACGAAGTGAAACACCATTGCTGCGTGGAGCACAGCTATTGCCAATACAAAAGCCACAAGCGCTTTCAGCTATCCTGGCACCAGCGGCAAGCAATTTATCCAGTGCACCATTGTCTGCCAGCATACGCATAACCTGCCTGGAACCTGGGGCAACAATAAAACTCACATCTGGATGACAAACCTTGCCATCCAGCATTTCAGCAACAATCATCAGGTCACGATAAGAAGAATTGGTGCAACTACCAATACAAACCTGATCAACAGGCAATCCTTCTACTTCAGAAAGCTTCTTCACGTTGCCAGGGTTGTGCGGGCAGGCAATCATTGGCTCAAGCTCGCTCAAATTAATTTCCACTTCTTTGTCATAAACCGCACCCTCATCAGCACTAAGCGGCACCCAATCGGTTTCCCTGGCCTGCGCCCTTAAAAATTCTCTGGTCACTTCATCACTTGGAAAAATAGAAAATGTTACACCACACTCAGCTCCCATGTTGGTAATGGTAGCCCGCTCAGGCACACTCAATGTTTTTACGCCCTCGCCAGTATATTCAAAAACGCAACCCACGTTGCCTTTACTACCAAAAATCTCCAGTACTTTTAAAATAATATCCTTGGCACTGACCCACTCAGGCAGTTTGCCTGTCAGATTGATGCGCACAACCCTGGGGCAGGTAAGATAAAAAGGCCCGCCAGCCATAGCCACAGCCACATCCAGGCCGCCAGCGCCAATAGCTACCATGCCAATGCCGCCTCCTGTTGGCGTATGACTGTCAGAACCAAGCAAGGTTTTGCCTGGAGCAGCAAAACGCTCCAGATGCACCTGATGACAAATACCATTGCCAGGACGGGAATAAATCATCCCGTATTTAGCAGCCATAGTCTGTAAGTACTTGTGATCATCAGGGTTCTCAAAACCGGCCTGAATGGTGTTGTGGTCAACATAACTCACCGAAAGCTCGGTCTTTACCCGCGGGATGCCCATGGCCTCAAACTGAAGATTGCACATGGTGCCAGTGGCATCCTGGGTTAATGTCTGATCAATGCGAATGCCTATTTCTTTACCAGGCTCATACTGGCCCACGACCAGATGACTTTCCAGAATCTTTTGGGTCAAAGTTTTCGCCATTACTACCTCTCCTCAAATTTTATCCTTTATGGAATTTCAAAAGGAAATAATTAACTTTTTCAAAATATGCACTTCAAATTCGATATATGGCACAAAAAAAGTGATAAAAGGCACAGATCAATCAAACCAGTAAATTTCAACCGCTCACAGGACAATAAGCACCCTTCACCATTTATTAAAGGGACAGGAAAAATTTGTTTAAATAAAAAGGGACAGGAGAAAAATTATCTTGACCAGTTTCTCATTTTTGCAGATAATTATATCAAAATCATGACTAATAAGGGAGGGGAGCAAATGAACTTTCAGCCATTAGAATCGAGAATGACTATTGAATTCAATGATATCAAAATAAAGCTTTATCCTATTTCTGAGACACTTTATGGAGATATAATTTCACTTACCATTCCTATCCATGAAAATTATACTCATTATCTACGCTTAATAAAATATTTAGAAATATACGCACCAGATTTTGATTATCCAAGACACTATGCTGCTTTAAAAACATTATTTGGTGATAGTACACTGTTATATGATTATTATAAATGCTCTTTTGAATATATATTTCTTTTAAAAATTAATAAAAAGCAGACTAAATCTTTATATTTATTAAATTATACAGATATTAAAGGCTCATTTTGTTTTTTATTTCACAAAATTCTTATCTCACAGGAGGAACTTATCAGATATCCTGAGAAGCATAGATGCAATTTATTTGAACCACTTGAGCACGAATTTTCAAAATCTGACATGGAATTTTTCATGAATTACTTTTTATTCTATCTTGTTGGATATTTTGAAACTATAGAACATCTATATAAGGATGAATTTATAAGGTACCATAATTATTGTCAAATGATTTATGGTTATAAAGATAATCATTTCTTTTGTAATCAATATAACTCTTATAATGAATATATTAATGAAAGAAAAAAAAATTACAGACCAAACGGCACATCTGATTTTAAAACAATTGATATTATTATAGTAATAAGTTATCTACACAAATACAAGACGCGAAAATTTGCGTTTTCGAGTTCAGGCGACGCAGGAAATTGAAAAAGAGAATTATTTCTTATGGCGTCTGTCTGAAAGAGAAAACATTTTCAAACCCTGATATTTTATGTGGCTCTCGGTCTCTTTCTATCTTTAATTTATCTTTAAAACGTTGAAATTGTTCTTTGACAAATTGCCTGCTGCCCAGAAATACTCCCTCTGTCAGATATCTTGTCCTGTATAATAAACGATCTGCTGTGGTAAATTTAAATTTCTTTTTGCGCTCCTTTTCAATTGTTTCTTCATTAATGGATGCGCCTTTGGGGCTTTCCAGACAGCCATGCTCATATACATATTCCCGATACATGCGAAATCGTTCTTCCTCATCGTCTATCTCATACTGCTTTAAGCCAAAATCCAGACTGAGAAATCCATCCTTATTGCCTGTTCTGGCCACATAACCCATAGATGACCAGCGATAATCTTCAGGCTTTTGAACTATACCTGCCCTGACAGGATTCAAGTCAATATAAGCCAGGCAATTTATCAAAGTGTAACCTTTTTCTACGATTACGCTTTTAAACCTGTCAGACCAGAAATAGCCCTTACGACCGTAGGTTTTGTTGTAGTACCAGGTAAATCTTTGTTTTAGTTCTTTAATAAATTCAGAGAGATTGGTCCATTTTTGCCTGAAATGTGGGATTTGATCTTGAGTCAGGATGCGGTCATCGTTTTTGTAATAGATTTCAAATCGACGCATAACTTCCTGATCAGACATCTCATCTTCCGGGTAAGTCTGAACAAGGAGATGAAAATGATTGCCCATAATACAAAAACCGAGAATATCGACAAAATAGACGGATGCGAGGAATTTAAGGAGTTTGAGAAAAACTTCTTTGTCTGTGTCTGAGATGGGCAGGTCAGGCAAGGCAGACCTGGAGATGACATGATAAACAGCAGGCTGATCAGTTATAAGCATCCTGGGAATGCGGGGCATGGGCGATTACCTCCCATAAAAATTTGTGAAACTCAAAAAAGTAAACGAACAAAAAATGCAGGAAAAATGAAAAAATGTCAAGAAATTTCTCCTGTCCCATATAATAGTTGAGTAAAATTACTTGCAAGCAACACTTATTAAGTTTAGGAAAGTACAGGAATTCTCAAAAATCGGAGGAAAACCTTGACCTATTCCATTGAATTGACTCCCAAACAAAAAGAAATCTTAAAAATTGTTCAGGCTGACCTGCCAGATTCAGCCACGCCTTTTGCTGAAATTGCCAGATTAACAAACACTTCTGAGCAAGAGGTTCTGGAACTTCTTACAAAACTAAAAGATGAGGGTTATATTCGCCGTTTTGGAGCTACTCTGCGCCATCAACAAGCAGGATATGACCACAATGCCATGGTTGCCTGGTATGTGGAAGAAGGCCAGGACATAGATAAAATTGGTCAGATTATGGCCTCTCGCCCGGAAATCACCCATTGCTATGAACGAAGAAACTGTCTGGATTGGCCATATAATTTATATACCATGATTCATGGTCAAAGCGAAGATGACTGTGAACACGTTATCTCTGAACTGGTTCAGGCAACTGGAGTTACCCAGTATGAAATTTTATTCAGTTGCAAAGAGCTAAAGAAAACCTCCATGGAATATTTTTAGAAAACAAGGAGCTGGTTATGGACAAATCAAAGGAACTTTTTTCAAAGGCCAGGGAGATTATTCCCGGTGGGGTGAACAGCCCGGTTAGAGCTTGTAAGAGCGTTAGATCTGATCCTTTGTTTATTGCCAGAGCGGATGGACCCCATGTGTACACAGAAGATGGGCAAAAATATGTAGATTATGTCATGTCCTGGGGGCCCATGCTTCTGGGACACAATCACCCCGCGGTGAACAAAGCTTTGCACGAAGCCGTGGACAAGGGCACAAGTTATGGAGCGCCGTGTAAAGCTGAAATTGAACTGGCTAAGGCTATAGTTGACGCCCTGCCCGGAGTGGAAATGGTTCGTATGGTCAATTCAGGAACAGAAGCCACCATGAGTGCTTTGCGCCTGGCCCGGGGCTATACTGGTCGAAACAAGCTGGTTAAGTTTCATGGCTGCTATCATGGTCACGCCGATGCCTTTCTGGCCAGTGCTGGTTCTGGAGTAGCCACATTGTCCATTCCTGGCACACCAGGTGTGCCTGAAGAAACAGTCAAGCACACCCTTCTTGCAGAATACAATAATCTGGAGCAAGTAAAAGAACTATTTGCCCGTTATGGAGAAGACATTGCCGCAGTTTTTGTTGAGCCTGTGGCTGGCAATATGGGTGTTGTCCTGCCTGAAGAAGGCTTTTTGCAGGGCTTGAGGCAAATAACATCAGAATATGGCAGTCTATTGGTTTTTGATGAGGTAATCACGGGGTTTCGGGTTTCTTTTCATGGAGCACAAGGTTTTTATGGCATTGTTCCTGACCTCACCTGTCTGGGCAAAATTATAGGTGGAGGACTGCCTGTGGGCGCTTATGGAGGAAAAAAAGAAATCATGTCCCGCATAGCTCCAGATGGTGATGTCTATCAGGCAGGAACCCTATCCGGAAATCCTCTGGCTATGGCCGCGGGGCTGGCTACAATTAACACTTTAAAATCAATGGATTATGAATTACTGGAGCAAAAAACCAGAGAGCTGGCTGAGGGGTTAAAAAATATCCTGGAGGAAAAGTCCCTTCCTGTGCAGGTAAATCAGATCGCCTCGATGTTTACCATTTTCTTTACAGAGAAACCTGTAAAAAACTTTGTCTCTGCTAAAGAGTCTAACCAGGAGCTTTTTATAAAATTTTATAATGGTATGCGGGAGCAGGGGATAAATCTGGCCCCATCTGGTTTTGAGTGTGCTTTTAATTCTTTTGCCCACTCTGAAGAGGATCTGGAAAAAACCCTGAGCGCAGCTAAAAAGATTAACTTTTAAAGTGATTAACCATTTTGCTACTTGACAGTCCAGATTGACCTCACCTAAATAA
>CAJXJU010000041.1 GCA_913055195.1 uncultured Desulfohalobiaceae bacterium
CAACCCTGTCTTTGCCACTTCAACCCTCCCACCTTCTCCAAAACAACTTTATCCATTTTATTCTCCTGTCCCTTTTTTCTCGTCCCTTTTTTCTCTGAAACAAACATACTCCTAACTTAAATAAAACATAAATTTTCTTTTTTGTATTATTAGCCAACCCTGTCTTTGCCACTTCAACCCTCCCACCTTCTCCAAAACAACTTTATCCAACTTTATCCATTTTATTCTCCTTTTATTCTCCTGTCCCTTTTATCTCTGGCCACGCATAAAATGTTCAAGGTTCAAGGTTCAAAGTTCAATGTTTACTGAACTCTATTCACTCATAAAAACAAGAGACTGAGATTTTATATGAACTACTTTATTTCCTGGAAACTGAAACACTTTGCCAATCCTTTTCTTCTCAAAGGCAATATCCAGTTGAAAAAGAGTCTCTCCCAGAACCTGACCAGGCCCCAGTTGTTCTAAAATCTTTTTATAGAACCTGATCCTGATGGCCCTGTGAATGCCAGACAGCTTCGTTGCTGACAAAATAATTTTCTTTGCCTGTTTATCCACAACCACCTGTTCAGCTATTTCATCAAGTTGTTTCTGCCAGAAATCCTCATCAATTCTTCCCATTTCCCAGAGCCGGGCGATAGTTTGCAAAAAATTTTTGTTTTCCTGCATCAATAAGGGTATAATTTTTAAACGCACTCTATTGCGTAAAAAAGCCATGTCCCGGTTAGATTTATCCTCAACATACTCCTGGCCCAGATCTTCTAAAAACTGAAGTAATTTTGTCTTTGGCGTGAGAAGAAGAGGTCTTAAAATTTTGCTCTCCTGGTCAAAGGCTTTCATACCGGAAAGTCCTGGCCATCCAGCCCCGCGCAAAAGACGCATAATCACATCTTCGGCCAGGTCATCCAGTTGATGGGCAGTGAGAATAAAGTCTGCTTTTAGTTTCCGCGCTAACCCCTGCAAAAACCTGTATCGTATTTTTCTGGCCCCTTCCTCAATACCCAGCCCCATTTTTTGAGCATAAACCCCAACAAGACTTCGACCAGTATATATTGGAACACCCAATTTCTGGCAGACTTCTATAGCTACCTGCTCTTCTTCAGTAGCTTCATCCCTCAAACCGTGATTCAGGTGTGCTCCAATAAGCTGACACTTAACCCCTGGACTTAAAAAATGCATGACCCTGAGCAGGGCCATAGAGTCAGGCCCGGCTGAAAAAGCCACCAGAAGAGTCTTCCTGTACAAATTTATGTTCAGCTTGTACTGAATAAAATTTTGAACATTTAAACAAAAATGTGCCCATCTGGGAGGCAAGTCCTGCAAGCGTTTATATTTCATTGTTTAATGTTGAAATTGAATGTTGAACTTTGAATGTTTAGAAACCCACCAACGAATAAAATTATGGGTAATGCCGGCTGGTGCTGGCTCAATGCCCTGAAAACGGCTATTCACAATAGGCAGTGACATGGGGACATATAAGAAACAATATGGTTGGTCACGGTGCAAAATCTCCTGCAAGCGATCATAGATTGCCTTTCTCTTTTCCTGATCAAAAGTTCTGCGACCCTTTTCCAGAAGATCATCCACTTCTTTGTTTTTATAGCCAATAAAGTTTAAGCCGCCAGGTATGGCCCGCGAAGAATGCCAGACATCATAAATATCTGGATCCTGGACAATATTCCATCCCAGAATCAGGGCTTCAAAACGTCTTTTGTGCACAAATTCCTGAATAAAAGTAGCCCATTCCACTGTCCTGATTTTGACCTTAATTCCTATTTTTCCCAGCCGATACTGGATAATTGTTGCTGCTTTAACCCGCAGGTCATTTCCCTGATTGGTCAAAATTGTAAATGCAAATGGCCTGCCATCTTTATCAATTATCCCATCACCATCATGGTCAATCCAGCCCTCTTCAGCCAGCATTTTTTTAGCCAGTTCAGGATTGTAAGAATAATCTCTGATTTTTTTATTATAGACCCATGTTCCGGGTTTATAAGGCCCAATAGTAGGCACACCCTGACCGAGAAGAACACCTTTGACAATCTCCTCCTTGTTTATGGCATGAGCCAGAGCCTGCCGAACCTTCACATTCTTAAAAAGCGGATGCTCAAGATTATAACCAAGGTAAGTATAACTAAAAGATAAGTATTTATATTTGTTAAAATTACGTTTCCAGAACTGTCCCCTGGTCTGGAATAAAAATTGCTGAGGGGATAAGCCCATCATATCCAGATTCCCGGCCTTAAGTTCTAAAAACATTGTCGCGCTATCAGGTATTATCCTGTAAACGACCTCATCAAGATATGGACGGCCTTCAAAATAATTTTCATTGGCCTTTAAAACCAGCTTGCGTCCAGGCTCCCACGCCACCAGCTTAAAAGGCCCAGCACCTATTGGTTCACGGCTATATCTGGTTTTTAATAAATCTTCCTTTTCCAGGATGTGTTTGGGCAAAATCGCCCCTGCCCAGGTAACCAGAGAACGGGCAAAAGGCTGGTCATAAACCACTTCAAAGGCATACTTATCTATCAATTTAAATTCTTTTATGGCCTTATAGTCTTCAGCATAGGCAGTAGGTGTTTTGGGATCAATCATAAGTTTATAAGTAAAATAAACGTCTTCAGCTGTCAGTTCATGCCCATCAAACCATTTGATCCCGGGCCTCATCTTGAAGTAAAGCCTTTTTCCCTGGTCAAGCACCCTGAACTCCTGAGCAGCCCAGGGCTTAAGCTGGATATTTTTATCATATTTCAAAGGAGCCACATAAATGAGGTCAGCAATTTCATGGGAAGCACTATCTGTAGCCAGAGGGGGTATAAGGTTGCTCGGCTCGCCAGTTATCCCCAGAATAATTCTGCCTCCAAACCTGGCAGCAGCAAAATTATGCCCTTTCGTCTGATTACAAACAGCGACAGCAGCGAGAACGCCATGTTCTTCTTTGTTTTGCTTAGCCAGAGCAGCGTAAGCGTTGTCTTCTAAGCCTTCTAAGCAGCCAGACACAAAAGGAATTAGACAAAAAAACATCAAAAGATATCTCAGCATCATTTGTCTCACCTAACATATTGGTTTTATTAATAAAAAATTTTCCATCGACTTACCAACAAAAAACGAATTCTCTCTTGCAAAGTTAATAAAGTTTGATTAAATGGACATATTCTCTTTTCTATTTGAAACCTGAATCCGTAAACTTTTGCCAGAAAGGGTTAGCCTCAAAAAACATTTATATAAGGAGCCTTGAAACTAATGCTTAGTAATGAAGAAAAAAAAGTCAAAGAAATTCTTCAAAACTTTGTTAAAGAAAATATTCCTGAGTACATTTTAGAAATATCGGAAGAGCTGAGCGCCCAAAACGGGGTACAAAAAGTCAGTCTAAAAAAGAGGGAGCAATATTGGGATATTGAGGGTCATGTCCAGGGAGACGATTTTCAGATGTACAATTCTGAAATAGGTCTGAACCTGGAAACGGAATCTGTAAATTTCTACTGTAATTGCCCGGAATCATTTTCTGGAATATGTAAACATATTGGAGCTACGTTACTAAAATTTTTATCATCCTTAAGCGAAGGCAGCCAGAACGAGTTCCCTAAAGCTCGCACTGATTGGAGACAGAGCTTTCATCACTTTTTTGCCACACAGCTTGAGCCTGAACCTGGCCAGCATTACCTGGTTTACCGTTTTTTTCCTGAGCCAGGAAGACTCCTGGTAGAATTGTTTCGAGCCAGGCAAAATAAGTCAGGATTATCTTCTGTCCTGAATCCCATTACCCTGGAGCAAATTTTACGCAATCCCAATTGGTGCGAGATCTCACCAGATCTACCCCGGGTAGCAGAACAAATTGGCCGTTATCTGGATTATTATGGCCACCGGATTGAAATTCCTTATGGACTGTTGACCTGGTTTTTCTGGTCCATCCGTAATGAATACTATCTCTTTTTTGAGGAGACAGAACAACCTGTACGCATTGTCAGCGCTCCCATGCGCTTACAATTGAGTCCTACTCTTTCCGAAGACGGTCTGAGTTTTGAGATCATGCTTGGCCGGGAAGGCAAACTTCCATTTTCTATCTCCGGAGAAAAAGTCTTTTTCTATGGTCAACTTCCCTTATGGGTTTACTGGAAACACTCATTTTATCCCGTCCAGACAGGTCTGCCTCCAGGCCTGATCCAGGAATTAGCAGCAGGATCCCCCATTGTTCCGCACAGTGAGATTTCTGAATTTCTGGACCGGGTCTGGACCAAAATCCACGCTTCAGACCTCTTTGGCCAGGAAGAATTTCTGGAACGCATGTCTCCCATCTTTGTCCAGGCCAGATACAATCCCAAGCTCTTCCTGGATGAAGAAGGAAGCTTACTTACTCTGCAAATTCAGAATATCTATGAAACAGAACATGGTGAGATCACCTTAAGCAGTCCTGATCCTGATCTGCAAACAGGCAGTTACCAGTTCGAGGGCAAATCTTTTCTTATCCGCCGCGACCAGGCCAGAGAAGGCGAACTATTATCTAAACTCATAGATATGGGCTTTCAGGCCAGAAACAATTCTGTCTGGTTTTTGGAACCTGAGGAAGCCATTACTTTTCTCCTTGACCACTATCCAGGGCTTATCAAGGAATATCGCGTCTTTGGCGAACAAAACCTGACCAGATACAAAGTACGCCTTTCTCCGCCCAATGTAGTGGCCAAAGTAGAAACCAGAGAAGAGGACAAATGGTTCAACCTGGATATTGTGGTTGAGTACGATGATATCCAGGTCCCCATTGAAAAGATATGGAAAGCGTGGACTCAGGGCAAACGTTATGTCCAGTTAAAGGACGGCTCTTATACCAGCCTGCCGGAATCCTGGCTCAAAAAACTGGGGCACAAACTCCAGGCCATGGGTTTTGACCCTGAAAAACCACCCAAGAAAAAATATCACAACCACGAAGCAACAATATTGGATAAAATCATTGAGGACATTGACGAAGTTCAGGCCGATACTTTCTGGACTGAGCTCAGAGAAAAGATCCACTCCTTTACCGAGATCAAACAGGTTTCTCAACCCAGGGGCCTCAATGCGACGCTTCGCCCATACCAGTTACAGGGCCTTAGCTACCTGAACTTTCTCAGGGAATACAAATTTGGTGGGATCCTGGCCGATGAGATGGGCCTGGGAAAAACAATCCAGACCCTGTCCTTTCTCCAATACATGAAAGAAAAAGGGCTTCAGGGACCAAATTTGATTATTGTTCCAACCTCAGTACTGCCAAACTGGGAACGGGAGGCCCAGAAATTCGTTCCGGATATGAAAAGACTGCTCATCTATGGAGCACGCCGGGAAAACAAGTTGAAAAAAATCAAAGATGCAGAGCTTGTGATGACAACTTATGCGCTTCTTCGCCGTGACCTGGATGAATTGATGAAATATGAATACAATTCCATTATCCTGGATGAAGCTCAAAACATCAAAAACCCCAACACCATTACTGCCCGCTCTGTGCGCAAGTTAAATGCGAAGTTCCGTCTCTGTCTGTCTGGTACGCCCATAGAAAATAATCTGCTGGAACTCTGGTCTCTTTTTGAATTCTTAATGCCGGGCTTTCTGGGATCACAACATGCCTTTCAAAAAGGATTTGTCAAACCCATCAAGGACGGCGATCAGGAGACCCTGGAATACTTGCGAGCCAGGGTCAAACCGTTTATCCTGCGCCGTACCAAGTCCGAGGTGGCCAAAGATCTGCCACCCAAGGTGGAGAATGTTTACTACAGTGCTCTGCTTGATGAGCAAATGGAACTTTATGCTGCTCTGGCCAAAAAACTCAAAGAGCAGGTCATGCAAAGAGTGGACGAAAAAGGTATTGCTGGCAGTCAGATGTCTATTCTCGATGCTTTACTTAAACTCAGACAGATCTGCTGTCATCCAAGGCTACTCAAATTGGATATGCCTGGAGTGAATACCAACATCCCTTCAGGCAAGTTCGAGGCTTTTAAAGATCTGGTTACCAATATCATTGAAGACGGACATAAAGTTCTGGTCTTCTCCCAATTTGTCCAGATGCTGCACATTATCCGCTCCTGGCTGAACATGAATAAAATCCCATTTGCTTATCTGGATGGATCGAGCAAAGACCGTTTTGAACAGGTAGATAGATTCAATAACGATCCCAATATCCCTATTTTTCTCATTTCACTGAAAGCTGGCGGTACAGGACTCAATCTGACTTCAGCCGATTATGTTATCCATTATGATCCATGGTGGAACCCTGCTGTGGAAAATCAGGCTACTGACCGTACACACCGTATTGGCCAGACAAAACAGGTCTTTGCCTATAAAATGATCTGTGAAAACACTGTGGAAGAGAAAATACTCAAATTGCAGGAGCAAAAAAAAGGTGTTGCCGAGGCCATTATCCCCGGCCAGAATGCATGGAAGGCACTAACCAGAGATGATCTGGAAATGCTCTTTGAAGTATGATTAAAAGAAAGGATGAAGGAGGAAGGATGAAGGATGAAGTAGAATGGATGAAAGCGGAAGGAAGAAAAGCAAGACGGAACATTTGAAAGTATATGTTTTTTCGTCTTTTTTTCATCCTTCATCCTTCATCCTTTCTTCCCTCTCCTTCATCCTTCATAATTCATCCTTTTTTAAAACGGTGCATCGTCCATGTCTCCAGCCTCAGAAGGAAATGCCGGGCCAAGGTCTTCTTCCATACTTTCTTCAGGTTTTTGAGGTGCTGTCTCCGGGGCAGGTACATATGATTCTGTCTGTTGTCCCTTAGGTTCCAGAGCCTGAACTCTGAAAGCCACAATTTCGGTAGTATATCTATCCTGACCCTGCTGGTCCTGCCACTTACGGGTTCTCAATTTACCCTCAACAAATATCAACCTTCCCTTACTCAGATAATTGGCACAAAATTCTGCCTGACGATCAAAAGCCACAATCCTGTGCCATTCTGCCTTATCAATCCTGTTGCCCTCCCGGTCAGTATAACTTTCATCCGTGGCCAGTGAAAAATTGACCACTGGACTGCCGCTTGGCAAATATGCCAGCCGGGGGTCCTGACCCAACCTGCCAATCAACATAACTTTATTTAAACTTGCAGCCATTGTCCCTCCTGCTTTTTTAAAATGATCTTTTCTTATTTTAATGCAACAAAAATCTTTTCCAGTTCATCCAGTTCATCTTCCAGTGCAAACGTTAGCTCATTAGCTTTTTGAGGTTGCCAGTCAGCCAGGGCTTGCTCTAATTCTTTTTTAATGGATAAAACCTTGTCCACCCCCGGGGTCAGAGCTTCTACTATTTTTTTATCCAGCTCTCCAAAACGAATCTGATCATGCAAAGCATCAATCAACTCTAATACTCCTTTGACTCTCGCGTTTCCTGACAATTTTTCTTTTCCAAAGGCTATACTAAAAAGTCCTGACCACGCATCCTCTACTTCTTTTTCGCTAAAGGTATAGGCCATAACCCGAACTTGCAACACTCGCCCCATCTTATTCGCCCTCTTCCCATTCAGTTTGAATACGAGCAACTACATCTTTAATCTGCTCCAATTGATTTTGCGGGCAGACACCAATTAAGGGCTGAGCCGCATCCACACTTTGACCCGGCTTAAAATAAAGAGCATAGATGATGCCTTCCGGGCCTTGATATGGAATAATTGTTTCTCTTTTCATCCTGGACAAAATTAATATCTCATCTCCCTCTTTAACATTTACGGCCTGGCAACCCTTAGACTTAATTTTTCTATCAACATCAGAGACAAAATAATACTTTCCTTTTTCCGGGGCCAAAAACAAAGACAAGGCCTTTTGCAAAATAATATCTATGACTTCCTGCCTGGTTAAAAAATGCCTGATCTTTAAAAGCGGAGTGCCTGCCTGCACAAATTGCCCGTCTTTTAGACCACAAAATTCAACCACCTCTCCCTTTTCCGGCGCAAAAATAGGTTTTTTATTTCCTTCACGCACTAAATAGGCCAACAAAGTGCCAGGCTTTTCCTTCCATGTACCTGAAACCCCCTTCACCTTTGTACCCACATCCTTGAGCACAAATTCTATGTTCCCCGAATGAGGAGCAAATACAGTAAGTTCCCTGTAAGGGGCCTTTTTAATATCCTCTAATAATGTCTTTATATCTAACATAAGTCACCGTTTGCTATTTAATGTTGAATGTTTAATATTAAATTTGGCTTTAAGAACATTGAACAGTAAACTAAAAATTAATATATGAATATCGAGTTCTTTATCATTACAAAACAATTCAAGATTACTCATTAAACATTCAACATTCACTAATCATGAACTATGAAGGATAATTTTTTTCACTCAACTTTCTGAGTTAAAAAAATGTTTAATGTTTTCAGCTAATTACAAAGCCA
>CAJXJU010000042.1 GCA_913055195.1 uncultured Desulfohalobiaceae bacterium
ACATTTAATATAATTTTATGATTAATATTATACAAATATATAAATTCATTGTATCTATATTAACATTATATCTTATATTTATTATATTTTGGTGATTTTTATGATAAATTTAACATTTACAATATTTGGAGCATTTGCCACGAAAAAAGACGGCGAAATTAATTCAATTGATGATATTGATTATTATAAAATATTTGACAATAATAATATGATTAAAATATCATATGATTTAAAAAATGGAGATTATACAATAATCGAGGAATTAAAAGAACAGTGGAATTTGGACACTGACGATATAAAAGTCGAATTAGCAGGAAATACTCCCCTACCAATTGGAATTTTTGTAAGACAGAATTTATATGAAATTGGAGCAAAATATGGAGAATTATTCAATGACTACGAAGAATTTATTGAAAAAATGAATTTATGGAGCTCCGAACTTACAAAAATGAATATGAAACAATCCGCAGGAGAAAGAGATAAATTAATTATTCAAACCGTAAGTGCTCTGGACGATTTAGATGAATCATTAAACCTATTTTCCGAAAGATTTAGAGAATGGTATTCATTATATTTCCCTGAAATGGATAATTTAATAAAGAAACATGAATTATATGTAAGCACAGCTTATGAATATACCGAACGGGAAAATTACACCAGAACAAGATTAAAAAAATCCATGCCTTCAAGTCTTGCTAGAACATTATCAACGGTGTCAAAACAGTCAATGGGGGCAGATTTATCTGAAACCGATATAATGACCATAAAAATGTTTGCAGGTCAGATAAAATCGATGTATGAATTTAGGGAAGAATTAATAAACTATTTAAATGAATTGATGGAAGAAATAGCACCAAGTTTAACAAAAGTTGCAGGAGCCTCATTAGGAGCGAGATTAATAAGTTTAACTGGTGGGATAGATAGATTATCAAAACTACCAGCATCGGCAATACAAGTAATGGGGGCAGAAAAAGCACTATTTGCCCATTTAAGAGAAAGAGCTTTGCCACCAAAACACGGTGTAATATTCCAACATAGTTTATTGCAGGGAGCTCCTTGGTGGGTAGCAGGTAAAGTGGCTAGGGCAATAGCTAACAAATTGGCAATTGCTGTTAGAGCGGATGTTTATGGAAATTACATCGGAGATATGTTATTGGAAGATTTAACTAAAAAAGTAGAATCTATTAAGGAAAGAAATCCAGAAGCTAAAAAAAGAAGAAGAAAACCAATAGACAGAAGAGAAGAAAGAGGTAGAGGAGATAAAAGAGATAGAAGAGATAGAAAAGGAGGAGAACGAAAGAGAACAGATAAGAGGGAAGACAAAAGAGATAGAAAAGGAGGAGCTAAAAAAGGAAAAGAAGAAAGAGGTAGAGGAGATAAAAGAGGAGGAGAACGAAAGAGAACAGATAAGAGGGAAGACAAAAGAGGAAAAAGTATTAAAGAAGCCAAACCTAAAAAAGATAAAAAAGAAGGAAAATCTAAAAAAATTAAAACTGAAAGGAAGATAATTGGAAAAACTTCATCAAAATACTAAAATATATAACTTGGTGGTTAAAAAATGGAAAAAGTAAAACTTAAAGAAATATTTAATAATATTTACGAATTAAAGTCAGAAGACGGATTAAAAAGAATAGCTACAAAATCATTAGTCCCATCAAAAAGGATATATGGGGAAAAATTAATTACCGGCGAAGATAATTTAGAATATAGAATATGGAATCCAAATAGAAGTAAGTTGGGTGCGGCAATAGTAAATGGATTAGAAATAATGCCAATAAAAAAAGGCTCAAAAGTGTTGTATTTAGGGGTATCTGCTGGAACTACGCCGTCGCATGTTGCAGATATAACTGAAAATTCCCCAGTTTATTCCGTGGAATTTGCACCGCGAATTATGAGGGAATTTTTAGATGTCTCCAAAGATAGAAAAAATTTACTTCCTATACTTGGCGATGCTACAAATCCAGTCGAATATTCAAATACCGTTGAAGAAGTTGATGTAATTTTTGAGGATGTAGCACAGCCAAAACAGGCAGAAATTCTTGTAAATAATGCAAAATGGTTTTTAAAAGATGGTGGCTATGGAATGATTTCAATTAAAGCGAGAAGTGTTGATGTACTAAGAAACCCCAAAGAAATATTTGAAGAACAAAAACAAATATTAATAGATGGCGGTTTTGAAATAGTAGATGAAGTGAATATTGAGCCTTTTGAAAAAGACCATATATTATTTGTTGGAATTTGGAATAAACAATAAATATCAAAGCGTTCGCCTATTTACCCCATATTTTTTTTAAATATTTTTGGTGATATAATGAACAATAATTTAAATCCTGAAAAAATAAGTGAAATGGATAAAAAATTTGTATGGCATCCATATACACAAATGAAAGAATACCACCAAAACCCAAATAATATCATAATTGAAAGAGGCGAAGGAAATTATTTAATAGATATAAATGGTAAAAAATATCTTGATGCTGTTTCGTCTATTTGGTGTAATTTATTGGGACATAGTGAAAAAAGAATAATAAACGCAATTAAAGAACAGACAGATAAAATATGTCATTCTACATTATTGGGTTGTGGAAATGTGCCATCAATTATATTAGCGGAAAAAATAATAAATATCACTCCCCCCCATTTGAAAAAAGTATTTTATTCAGAAGATGGGTCGGAAGCTGTTGAAATAGCTATAAAAATGGCTTTTGAATATTGTCAATTGAAAGATAGTAAAAATAATGACGGAAACCTACCACAACCAAAAAGAACAAAATTTGTTTCTGTAAAAGATGGATACCACGGCGACACAATTGGAACAATGAGTGTAGGAGGGAGCTCCACATTTCACGGCATGTTTAAACCACTATTATTTAATGGATATTTTGCAGGAGCTCCTTATTGTTATAGGTGCAAATATCACAATTTTAAAGATACAGACGATAGAAACAAATGCGGTTGTGGTATGGACTGTTTAAAAGACATATTAAATTTAATTGAATCTCACAAAGAAGAATTATTTTGTGTAATTCTTGAAGCTGGTGTTATGGGCTCAGCAGGTATAATCCCATATCCAGATGGATATATTGAAAAAGTTGCGGAGCTCTGCAAAAAACACAATATCATATTAATATTAGATGAAGTTGCCACCTACGGGCGACTTGGAAAATATTTATTTTCGGATAATGAATCTCTTAAAAAACTAAATAAACCAGATATAATATGTATAGGAAAAGGAATAACGGGCGGTTATTTGCCATTAGCTTTAACAATTACAACGGAAGAAATATACAATGAATTTTTAGGAGATTTTGAAGACTGTGTGCAGTTTTTCCACGGACATACCTACACAGGAAATCAGCTATTATGTGCCTCTGCAATTGCTACTCTCGACATATTAGATGAAGATAAAATATTTGAAATACAGGAAAAAGTCTCTTCTATAATTTATGATTTATGTTATCCTAATATTCTGCCAGAAATATATACCGTAAATATTCATGGAAAACTTGTTGTGGTAATTGAGATTTTTAGAGGCAGTTTATTGCCATATTATTTAAAAAATAAGGGGAAAAGGGACGGTACATATATCAGAATTGGCTCAACAAATAGACTAGCAGATGAATCAATGATTCTGGAGCTTGAAAGGCAAAGGCGTGGCAGAAGTTTTGATGAAGAAGAGAATTTCGACTATGAAATTTCCGATTTAAAGCTAGATATTATTTACGAGCAATTCAAGAAAATAGGGAAAAAAGCAAATTATGAAAAGCTTAAAAATCTTAAACTAATAAAGACCGTAAATAACAAAGATATTCCCACAAATGCGCTGCTTATTGCACTTGGTCATTTTGATAATGTTGCAATAAAATGTGCAAGATTCAAAGGCAAAAGTATGGAAATTTTTATAGACAAAAAAGAATTTGCCGGAAATCTGTTCGATATAATGGAAAATACGATGATATTTTTACAAAATCATTTAAATTTACGAGCAGAAATTAAAGGATTAAGAAGAAAAGAAGAGTATGAAATACCTATTGAAGTTTTGAGAGAAGCCCTGCTTAATGCCATAATTCACAGAGATTATACAAGAAACAGTGATATAAAAGTTGCGATTTACGATGACATTGTGGAAATTATATCCCCCGGAGCGCTTCCAAATGGTATTACAATAGAGGAAATTTCAAACGGACGAAGTGAACTTAGAAATAAAGTGCTTGCCTATCTATTTAAGGAACTTGAATATATTGAAGCATGGGGAAGTGGTATTGCAAAGATAAGAGAAGCTTGCAAGTTAAGAAAAATTAATTTTAGATTTGAAGAAAAAGGAAATTTTGTAAGTACCGAATTTGTACGCCCTGTAGGGCTTAAAAAAGATAAAGTAACACCAGAACAGCCTAGCCCGCAAGCTGGCACCAAGCTGGCACCAGGCTGGCACCAGGCTGGCACCAAGCTGGCACCAAGCAAACAGTACCCAGCAAGTACCCAGCAAGCTCCCAGCAAGTACCCAGCAAGCTCCCAGCAAGCTCCCAGCAAGCTCCCAGCAAGTACCTTATTAGGAGATAGGCTAAAGAAAATATTGATTTTTTGTAAAGAACCAAAAACAAGAGGCAAAATTCAAACAATTCTTGATATTAAAGATAGAGAGCACTTTAGGGCTGAAATTTTAAAACCTTTACTTGAAGATGGACTATTACAAATGACAATTCCAGATAAACCAAACAGCCCAAAGCAGAAGTATGTAATCACAGAAAAAGGAAAAAAATTGCTGGAAGAGAATGGAAACGAAAGGAAGTAAAACCATGAATTTTGCTGTTGGTTCGCTTGTCAGGGCAAGAAATAGAGAATGGGTAGTGTTGCCAGAATCTGAAAACGATCTGCTTGTTTTGCGGCCTTTAGGCGGAAATAGCGAGGAAGTAACTGGCATTTATCTACCTTTAGAAGAAGTAGAACCAGCCAGCTTTACCCTGCCATCAGCACAAGAAATTGGTGATCATCGCTCTTGCAGCCTGTTAAGAGATGCAGTGCGTCTGGGTTTTCGTTCCAGCACAGGGCCGTTTCGTTCTTTTGCCCGCATCTCAGTTGAGCCAAGACCTTATCAGCTTGTGCCTTTACTTATGGCCTTAAAACTTGATCCTGTGCGCCTTTTAATTGCTGATGATGTTGGCGTTGGTAAAACCATTGAAGCCTGTCTTATTGTCAGAGAACTTCTGGATCGAGGAGAAATCACCCGTTTTGCAGTTCTTAGCCCTCCTCAACTGGCAGAACAATGGCAACATGAACTGGAACAAAAATTTCACCTTGAAGCAGAATTGGTTTTACCTTCTACTGTAAAAAAACTGGAAAAGGGTCTTAGCGTTGGTGAGTCTCTATTTGAGCGCTATCCTTATGTCATAGTTTCCACAGATTATATTAAATCCACCCGCAGGTGTGATGAATTTATCCGCACCTGTCCGCAGTGTGTTATTGTTGACGAAGCCCATTCTTGCGCGTCTGCTGAAAGCTCACGGGCCAGCCACCAGCGCTTCAGGTTGTTATCCAGAATAGCCGAAAACCAGCAAAGGCATCTTATCCTGGTTACAGCCACTCCCCATAGTGGCAAAGAAGATGTTTTCAGGTCGCTGCTTTCTTTTTTAAAACCAGAATTTGCCCATCTGCCAGAAGATTTAAGCGGCAAAGAAAATGAGCATTACAGGCGCGAACTCGCTGCCCACTTTGTTCAGAGACGAAGGGCTGATATTCGCTCTTACCTGCAAACCAATACTCCTTTTCCTGAAAGAGAGGCTTATGAGCAAACCTATGAGCTATCTCCTGCTTACAAAAAATTCTTAGAGCGGGTTTTAGATTATGCCAGGGAGACTGTTCAGGACAGGGAGGATAAGTCCATAAGGCAAAGGGTTAAGTGGTGGTCTGTTCTGGCCCTGCTCAGATCAATAGCTTCAAGCCCTGTTGCCGCTGCTGCAACCCTGCGCAGCCGGGCTGCCAATCTTGATGCAGAAACAATTGAAGAAGCAGATGAAATAGGTCGCAGGACAGTTTTAGACCTGATGATTGACGATGCAGCCCAGAGCCTGGATGTAATTCCTGGCAGCAATATCTGGGAAGATGAAGAAACAGCCAGAAACAGGCGCTATCTTTTGTCCCTGGCCAGGGAAGCAGAAAAACTGGCAACAGCGCATAAAGATAAAGACAATAAACTGGCCAGGGCCACGGCCATGATCCGCGCCCTGGTGAAGGATGGTTTTAATCCCATTGTTTTTTGCCGTTTTATACCAACTGCTGAATATGTGGCAGAACACCTGCGAAAAGCCTTTTCAAAAGTTGAAATAGCCTGCGTTACTGGCACATTGCCGCCAGCAGAAAGGGAAATCAGAGTAGCTCAACTGGCAAAGGCCAAAAAGCGCATACTGGTTTGTACTGATTGTTTAAGTGAAGGCATAAATTTACAGCAATATTTCAATGCAGTATTTCATTATGACCTGTCATGGAACCCAACCAGGCATGAACAAAGAGAAGGGAGGGTTGACCGCTTTGGTCAGACATGCCCTGTTGTGCGCGTGGTTACTTACTATGGTCTGGATAATCAAATTGATGGCCTTGTTCTGGATGTTTTACTGCGCAAACATAAAAAAATCCGTACTTCTCTGGGCATTTCAGTACCTGTTCCTTTAGATAGTGATAAAGTTATTGAGGCTATTTTTGAAGGTCTTCTTTTGCGTAAAAAAGAACGAACAAAAGCTGTGCGTTTACTGCCTGGCATAAAAGAATATTTAACACCTGAGCAGGAAGATTTTTTTCAGCAGTGGGATAAACTGGTCATAAAAGAAAAAAAATCCAGAACTCTTTTTGCCCAGCATACAATCAAAGTAGAAGAAGTAGCCAGAGAACTAAAGGCTGCAAATGAAGCCATAGGCACAGACTTAAAATCTTTTACTCTGGATGGACTCACACTTTATGGCGCAAATATAACAAACAACAGTCAGACATCTTCTGTTTATGAAGTGGATTTATCTGGCCTGCCTGTTGAGCTTAAAGAGCGTTTAAATTGCCCATCTTCTTTAAAAATAAGTTTTCAACTCCCCGCACCCTCTGATACAGAATATATCGCAAGAACCCATCCATTGGTGCAAAATCTGGCTTCTTATATTTTTGACTCTGCCTTAAATAGTGATGACAGGGCAAAGGCTAAACGCTGCGGTGCTATCAGAACAAAATCAGTAACCAAAAGAACCACGCTTTTACTTTTAAGGCTTCGTTTTAATTTATTGACCAGAGGCAAAGATTTTGAGCGCTCTCTTCTGGCAGAAGAATGTCAGGTTGCAGGATTTGCTGGTTCGCCAGCAAATCCTCAGTGGCTGGAAAAAGATACTACCCTTAACCTGCTTCAAGCTCAGCCCGATGACATCATTTATCCAGAGCAAGCAGCCTCTTTTGTGGCTAAAGTGATTGATGGTTATGAGAATCTTGTTCCTTCTCTGGAGAAATTAGCCCATAAACAGGCCAGAGCACTGCAAGAGGCACATACCAGGGTGCGGACAGCAGCAAAAATAAAGGGAATAAAATATAAAGTTACTCCCTTGTTGCCAGTGGATGTATTGGGGATCTATGTGTTTTTGCCGGCAAAAGTATAAATGATTCGCCTGCAAAAAGTCCCTTTTTGCAGGCAATGTTGAATGTTGAATTATTACAATATGTTATAAGTTGATGTTTTTATTAAAAAGGTCAGATTTGAGTTTTTGCAGTTAAGTCCTTGAGGCTAAGGGCGGAATGATAAACATCTTTTCCCTTTTCATCCTTCATCCTTTTTTCATCCTTCCTAATGCACTCCCCCATAGATAAGCGGCTTAAAATTAAAAGCTTTAACTCGTCTTTCATTATGGCATGAGCTACATTCATCCTGTGAAATTTTACCCTTAATCAAATCAGGCTCGCCTCCGCTTTCAACATGTTTCTTTCCAGGCCCATGACAGGTCTCACAGCCCACATCTGAAAGCTGAGGTGTTTTCTCATAAGAAATAAACCCGCCCTTGCCATACCCTGTGGTATGGCACTCATAGCATCCCCTCAATTCTTCCGCTGTCAATTTAGAAGCCAGGCGCTGGATATGCTCCCATGATCTGGCCTTTTTCGAATAACTCACAAAGTTATTATATTCTTCTTCATGACATTCTGCACAGACCCTTGAGCCCACATAGGCAGAAACTTCCTGAGACCGGGCCTGTCCAACATAAAACAAATGTAAGCCTAAAAAAAACATACAAATCATTTTAAAGCTCATTTTTACTCCCTCCTCCTGAAAGATCTAACTGCAAAAACTCAAACTTGACCTTTTTAATAAAAATGT